>VSNQ01000179.1 GCA_009774395.1 Lachnospiraceae bacterium | reverse complement strand
TTCTCGTAGTGTTCTTTAGCAAGAACTATGTATTTTCTGTTTTATTATGTGTTTTTTACAGTGTTCTGAGTCTGACAGCCGAATCCTCTTTTGGCGCACTGCCGAAAGTGATGTGCTGGCTGATGCCGATTCCGCTTACAACCCTATGGAGCGCAGGAAATTTAACCGCACATGGCGCTATGGACGGCGTGGGTATGCTGGAAAATTTAATTCCGACTACATTTCAGACAATCATTATTTTAGCCGTTATTGCTTTGCTTTCTGTTATATTGATTGATTATATGTATAAAAAGAGAGGAGATGAATGATATGTTTCGCATGGTTAAGACCGAAATATGGAAATTAAAGCGGTATCATATGATATGGGCAGGTGTTTTTCTGATGATGCTTTCCGTCCTGCTGACACTTTTTTCCACAACCGCATTGGACGGAACAGTCTGGACATTTTCTTTCTTTACGGAACAGGTGATCAAAAATAATGTTACCATGATTTTTCCTGTGTGTATTGCTTTAATTGCCGGATATATCATAGCAAGGGAAGCAAACGATGATACGCTGAAAAGCATTTTGACGATACCTGTTTCATATAGCAGTTTGCTGTGGGGGAAGCTGTTTGTATGTGCATTGCTTTCTATGTTTTTTGGGCTGGTAAGTGCGGCATTTACGGTAATCGCTGATCTGATGATGGGATTTCCGGGAATTTCTGTAACATCAGTATTGCAGACATTTATCCAGATTATTCTTAACTGCCTGTTTTTGTATATTGGTGTCATGCCTGTTATTGCATTCGCCGCCCGTATACCAAACGGACACATGATTGGAACAATTATTGCTTTTGTTTATGGTTATGGCGGTATGTTTGCCTCTGGAAATGCTGCGTTAGCCAATATTTATCCCGTTACTGCAAGTTTGGGTTTAATCCGTTACCGAAGTTATGATTCTGCGGTACATTGGAATGTATCAATCTGTTTGTTTAGTATGATTGCGGCATTGGGGATTTCTGCTGTTTTTGTATTTACTGCAAGAGGAAATGTACCAGTTAAAAAAGTAAAAAAGCATAAAAAGGCAATAGTTAAAAAAGGCTGGTAAGGAATTGTCAAAAAATAACTTGTTAATTTAACACCGTATAAATGTTCAGCTGCAAAGGAGGTAATTGCAGGCGTAGCGGGCTGCGTCAAGATTATCTGATGCCGCAGATGGACATTTATACAAGTAATTGTCATGAGTAATTTGTTAGCAGTTCCTAAACCTGCCGATACTCGTAGAAAGAACTTCAATATGCTAAAAAAAATAAAGCAATTTCACACCCATTTCACATTAGTATGGTATGCTTAAACAGAGGTGATTTATATGGCGACATTACTCATTGTTGAAGATGACCGAAAAACAAACGAAGCAATATGCGAGTATCTAAAATCAGCAGGACATATGCTAATATCAGCGTATGATGGCGCTGCTGCATTACAATCTTTTGATGAATGCAATATAGACTTAATTGTGCTTGATATTATGCTCCCTAAAATATCGGGGCTTTCCGTTTTGCATGAAATAAGGCAAAAAAGTTCTGTTCCTGTACTCATGCTAACAGCGATTGAAGATGAATATACCCAAGTTACAAGTTTTGATGAACAAGCGGATGACTATATCACAAAGCCCTTTTCTATGGTTTTATTGGGGCGGCGTATTACAGCTCTTTTAAGAAGAAGCGGAAAAGGGATATTGCCTAATACAATAGCATTTGGCGATGTAATTGTGGATTTCTCTGGTTATTCTGCAAAAGATAATAATGGAAAAATTGATATTACTCCAAAAGAAATTGATTTGCTAAAGTTGCTTGTGGAACATAAAGGATTGGTTCTTACCCGCACTCAAATACTTGATGATTTATGGGGCGATAGTTATCCTATTATTGACAGGACAATAGATACTTATATTAAAAATTTGCGAAAGAAACTACGGCTTGAATGTATCGTTACTGTTAAAGGTATCGGTTACAAGTATGAGGTGAATACATGAAGAAAATAAAGATATTTCCAAAGACTTTTATATATACATTAGGATTGATGCTCTTTATTGTTGGGGTTGCCCATCTTTTGCTTTACTCATATATTCCACACGAAATTATGGATGTTACGATTAAGGCAAGTGAGCAAATATCTTTTAGCACAGATGTTAATGTAGCACCCTATGTTAAGCAGACAATCGTAAATGCCCTGCCAGTATCTCTTGTTTGCTGTATTATTATTTCCATAGTTTGCTCTTTTTGGTTTTCCAGAAAAATAACTGTTCCAATTAAGCACATCAATATGGCAGCAAAACAAATGGCACAAATGGAGAAAAATGCTGTCTGTACGATTAGCTCAAAAGATGAAATCGGTGCGTTGGCAGATAACATAAACTATTTGTATCAAAGTCTGCTGTCAGCAATTCATAATCTTGAAGTTGAAAAACAATATGTAAGCGAAAGTGAAAAATCAAAAGTTGATTTTTTGCGGATTGCTTCACACGAATTAAAAACGCCTGTTACGGCTTTAAATGCTACTTTAGAAAATATGATACTTGGTATTGGAAAATATAAAGACTATGATACTTACTTGCCAGAATGTAAAGAAATGACGGAATATCTTGCTAATATGATACATGATATTCTTGAAACTTCACGGCTAAACATATCATCCGAAAAGGAAACAGCGGTACAAACTAACTTATCAGAAGTGATTTCTGCCTTATGCGAACCATATATGTTGATTGCAAAGGCGAAGGGGATTATATTTAGACTGGAATTGTTTGATAATTTTACGGCAGTTCTGCCACAGCATTTGTTTGAAAAAGCTGTTTCCAATATTCTTTCCAATGCGGTAGCATATACAGAAACAGGCAAAACAATTTATGTATATTTTGATGAAAAAAATCTTATTATAGAAAACGAATGCCAGCCTGTTTCTGATGAAATATTACGACATTTATTTGAGCCGTTTTATCGTCCAGATTTTTCCCGAAACCGTGATAATGGCGGAAATGGGCTTGGGCTTTACCTTGTCGCAACCTTGTTTCATGCAATGGATATTTCATATTCATTTATTCCCATGAAACATCCACAAGGAATGAGATTTATTATCAATTTAAAATAGTCTATCACGCTGAAGAAGCTCTCCAACAGTCGGGGAGCTTTTTTGATTAAAGAACTTTTGAATTTCACACACATTTCATACTGGTTCCATATTGGGAGATTATGATATAGCCGTTCACTAAAATTAACATCAGAAAACGGAGGTAATAGAATGGGTACAATTAAGAGAGCATTTTTATACGTCACAAGAAAAAAGGGAAAAAGTATATTGCTTTTTTTCGTCCTTCTTACTATGGCAGCCTTTGTGCTGTCTGGAATTTCGATTGAAAGGGCTGCACGGTTAGAACAGAAAAAGCTGCGGCAAACAATGGGAGGAACATTTGAACTATTTCCCGAATTTTCTGAAAGCAACCCATATTTTAAGACAATCAATGATAATGAGGGCGGTGTGACATTATACACGGAACGTCCTTTGACACAGGAAATGATTGATTTAATCTTGCAGATGGACGGCATAAAAAGTTGTGATGCAGACACACAAAGCAATGTTTGGCCTAATCTTGAAATATTTAAGGGAAATGTCCCGTTAAAAGGCGAATTAAATAATTCCGTATACGCAAGAACTGTTTATTCAAGTGAAACCAATGCTTTTTTTACATCACAGAAATTACAGCTAATTGAGGGAAAGCATATTACGAACACCGAAAAGTATTCAGCCATCATAAGCAAAGAATTAGCAGAAAAAAACGGCTTGCATATCGGAGACACCTTTTCGATAACAGCGGATTGTAAAGTTGAAATAAAAATTATCGGATTTTATGAAATCCTTAAACCCGACTCTGCATTTGAAAATATCGCTACCTACGAAAAAATAGAAAACCAGATTTTTGTCGATTACTATACGTTGCAAGAACTTTTCAGAGGTACTCCCGTAGGCTTTGGCTCGGCAAAATTTTTGGTCGATGACCCCGCAAACCTTGAAAAAATTGTGAAAGAAATAAGAGAAAATCCTGAAATGGATTGGCAGGCGTTTACGCTTACTACCGACGATACAGAGTATCAAGAAGCTGCTGCTCCACTTGAAAAGCTACAATCCTTGGTTACATCAATTATTTTGGTTATTGCATTGGTCAGCGGAATCATTCTTGCCTTAATACTTACCATGTGGGGAAGAAGCCGCATCCATGAAACAGGGGTATTCCTTTCTCTGGGCATTGGAAAAGGTAAAATCGTCAGTCAATATCTGGCAGAAGTTTTTATGATTGCCGTAATCGCTTTTGGTTTATCTTTCTTTATGGGTAATGCAGTTGCAAATCAACTGGCAAACAAACTTATTGAAAGTCCGTCAAGTGGAGAAAATTTAAGCAATGATAAAGATGTAGTTTTGGACATAAAGGACGATTATGGTCTTTCGTTGGATGATGTTCAAGTCACAATAAAGGATGATAGTGAGATTTCTGCACCACAAAATGATGAACAGGACATAATGCCGCCCGAAGCAGAGGTATCAGTTGATATTGCAAAAACAGAGCAAATCCACATTTCAGTTGATATTTTCGATATGCTGCAGCTATATCTGATTGGTTTTGCAATTATTACGGTTTCCGTAATTCTCTCATCGGGTACGGTAATGCGTTTGAAGCCAAGAGAAATTTTATCAAAAATGAGTTAATGAAAGGAGTTTTTACATATGTCTGTATTTGAAATGAAAGATGTATCTTACTCTTATGACAAGAGCAAAAAAATATTGACAGCAGTAAATGCCGTGTTTGAAACAGGAAAAATGTATGCCATACTGGGAGTGTCGGGCTCTGGAAAGACGACTTTGTTATCACTGCTTGGCGGGCTTGATGTACCGCAAAAAGGTGAAATTTTATTTGATGGTGTGGATATTTCAGAGCATACACTTGAATACCATAGGCGCAATCATGTTTCACTTATATTTCAAAGTTACAATCTCATTGACTATATGACGCCTGTTGAAAATGTAAAGCTGACTGCAAAGCAGGATGCCCTTTTCGTGTTAAAACAACTTGGATTAACTGAAGATGAAGCGAAACGCAATGTAATGAAATTATCAGGCGGACAACAGCAGCGTGTTGCAATCGCCCGTACATTGGCATCGGACACACCTATTATTTTGGCTGACGAACCGACAGGAAATTTGGACGAGGACACTGCTGCCGAAATAACAGAAGTTTTAAAAAATTGTGCCCATCAGATGAATAAGTGCGTTATTATTGTGACGCATTCTAATGACCTTGCAAAGCAAGCTGATATGGTTTTTCGTTTGAAGAAAGGCAAGCTACAACAGTTATGAGAACAGAATGGAAATGATGGTAAACGGTATGTATCACGGAATTTGGCTGCCCTTTCTAATTAAAACAAAGTATTCGTTGTGTATTTGTTGGGATTTGTGTAGTATAATTAATTTTAAATATTGACTGGCAAGGGATATCCTATTGTCGATAATTTATGCACAGAACAGGAATACAAACCAAAAAGGCAACCCTATCAAGGAAAAGGAGCAGAAATGGCTTATAAGATATTGATGATTGATGATGATACCGAACTTCTTAAAATGCTGAAAAAATTTTTGGAAATTAAAAAATATGAAATCATTACGGCAGGGAATGGATTGGAAGGGTTAAATAAAATAAAGCTGCAGCCAGATATTATATTACTGGATGTAAATATGCCGAATATTGACGGGATAGAGGTATGCAGGAGGATACGGGATAAAGTCGCCTGCCCGATTCTGTTTCTGACCGCACGGGTAGACGAACAAGACGTTATAAATGGGTTTTCTTCAGGAGGCGACGACTACATTTTAAAGCCGTTTAGCCTGAAAGAGCTTGATGCAAGGATTACGGCGCACCTGAAACGGGAAGCACGGCGCAGAGAAAAGACAGAATGCTGCTTTCAAGGAGAACTGTCTATAGCAGGAAGCTGCGCGGCAGTTTTCCTCTTTTACCAAAACAAGTTAAGAAAGCCGATGGAAGAACTGGTACAGGCATCAAAAAGGATTGCCGAGAATCATTTGGATTTTTGCATTTCCTATGAGAATAAGGACGAGATGGGCGAACTTTGCAGGGAATTTGAGAAAATGCGGGAACAGCTTGCCAGAAATAATCAGGCATTATGGCGGACGGTTGAGGAGGAAAAGATGCTGCGGGCGGCTATTTCGCACGATATACGCGCCCCATTGTCCGTTTTGAAAGGGTATCAGGAAATGCTGATGGAATATCTGCCAAGCGAAGATATCAATATGGAACAGGCAATGGAGATGCTGACAGAGAGCGGACGCCAAATTGAACGCATGGATATCTTCGTAGAAACAATGCGGAAATTGAGCAGTTTAGAAAATCGGCAGCTGACTCCAGGGATATTTCTGCCAGACAATTAGAGAAGGATATTCAGGGGGAACTTGCCATTTTGGAAAAAGAGTATGGGAAACAATGTATGTTGCAAGTGTCTGAATCAAAGGAAGAATTTTACGGGGATAAGGAAATTATTTTAGAAGTAACGGAAAATCTTCTGTCGAATGCCCTGCGTCATGGGAAACGGCAGATTATTATTATGGTAAAGGCTGGATATGAAAAATTAAGTATTTGTGTCATGGATGACGGCGATGGGTTTCGGGAAGATGCAGAAAAAATTACGGAAGCGTTCTATGGGCAGAATGTAAAAGACAGCCTGAAACATGCGGGTCTGGGAATGTATATCAGCAGGCTGTATTGTGAAAAACATGGAGGAAAATTAGTTTTAGGAAATGATGAACAGGGAGGAGCTGTGGTGACAGCAATATTTTGTCGGATTGCGTAAGGAATCCGGCATTTTTCTTGTGTGCCGAGCATGGCACTAATCTAGCTAGTGAAAGTCTAGCCACGGGTATTTACCGCCAAGTGTAGCG
>VSNQ01000178.1 GCA_009774395.1 Lachnospiraceae bacterium | reverse complement strand
TTTTCGCAGATGACTGAAATCTACGAAAAATCTTACTTTCAAACAAGTAAACATAACATCATCAAAACCTCACAGTAACATTTATATCGAAAAGAGATTGTGTCACGCACTGTAAAATAACAGAAAGGTGTGAGTATGGCTTCAGACGCTACTATCACAAAGATTGTCTGGCAGTACAGTGAGCCGCTGCCCGAAGAAACAATGGAATTTTTAAAAGGGATAGCCGCAGACTGCTGTAAGGTTAAGAATTATGTTTATGAGAAGTATTCTGGAGTCAAATATCTAAATGGTCTAACGCCTGTCTATAATATTTTGAATGAGATGCGTTACTGCGGATTAAGGGAGCAGCTTAATCTGCCCGTGGTATATTATGAACTGGCAGTAGCGGATGCCGTTACGAATATTAAGTGCAACTGGAGTATCGTTAAGAATAAAATTGGTGAGAAAATTACCGCGAATAAGAATCTAAACGATAATGACAGAATTTATTTAAGAACGGTATTGAAAATAGGCAGTGTATATGCCGCCATTTTAAATAGGCAGGATTATGAAATGCCTAGAAATGCGGTTGGACTTGATATTAACGTAAAACGTCTAAATAATCTTTTGTGCAGGCTGACAAGAAGAACACTGACGCAGCCCAAAACGGAAAATGTGGATTCTTTTCGTATTTCTCCGAATGGTTACTCTTATAAAGATGGTGCAATGCGCATTGTCTGCCGAGTGCCGAGAAAACGGATTCCGATACCACTAAAAGACAGCCGAAGGTTTGATAGACAGATACAAGTGCATATTAAACAGGATTTTGTGGCGCTTGGAGTTCCTATTGAAACAAAGCTGAAGAAACATAAGGATTACATTGATACAATTTATGTTTATATCGGCAATAAAGATATGTTTACTTTATCGAATGAAAATATCTATGGGAAATCGCTGGAGGAATTGACCAATCCAGAAACAGAGCGGCTTGCCAAGAAAAATCAGGAACGATACAAAGCATATATGGCATATCGCCAGAATGCAGAGCGTGGCAATCAGAAAAAAACAGTAAATATCGAAGTAAATAATCTTGGAAAACTAAAGTATAATCGGCAGAAGGAAAAAGAAAAACTTAGGACAACCAACTTTATAAATGCCGAGATAAACAGAATGTTTCAAACAGAAAAACCAGCTAAGATTGTAATAACCAAGCCTGTATTAAAAAATAAGACAAAGATTTATGCTAAAGCGGCAAACAGGAAATTGGCGCGGAGTTTTCGCGGATATATTCGAGAGCGGCTGGTGTATAAGTGCCAACTAAATGGTATTGAATTAATAGAAATCAATTCTAATGGTACAGGTAAAATTTGCTCGAAATGTGCAGCAGAAGGGAAACGACAGGGAACAGAATTTATCTGCGAAAATTGCGGATTAAAAATTTCAGTCGCTCTAAATTCTGCCAAAAATATACAACAAAAATATACACAACAGCATTCCATAGAGAACACATATCAAAAATAGCAGTGAGAAAGTTCTTTTTGTAGATGTTGGATGGATGTAACAGTTCAGGTAGGTCTGCGCATTTACTGCGCTGACCGTAATAAAATGTAGTGGTTGTATGTATCCAGCCCATCGCTAAGCGATTTCTAATGGCTGGATCCGTAACAGTTCAATGGGTTATCTGAACTGCTACGGATGGATTGCTTTGTACAAAAAAATTAAACGGTTAATATGTACAAGAACTGTGAATGAATGATCGAAAGATGATTTTACCGCAAAGCGGATTGCAGGGAAGTGCATTGACATAAATGGATTGTGAAACAATCGTTGTTTGTTACAATTCATAAGCAAACAAACGGCATTAGCTAAGTATTGGTGCTGGTTTTCAGCAAGATACTATCGGGTATGCCAAGACCGCAGCTTATGCGGAGCGAAGTGAAATGTAATACATAGAGTTTTGAATTTAAAATTTTATGTATTATATTTACAGACGGAAACGTCCCGATAATCCATATGATAATAAGAGCGAATGATATTATCATATAGGAAAAATTTTTTTGAATAATATTAAGGAGCATTATGAGAAAAGCGCAGAAGCAACAGGTTGAAGAACTGGTTTTGCAGATGCAGGAAGCGCAAGACCAGATAAAAAAATATATTGAACAACAAAATATTCCGTATGCAATGCAGCTTTTAGAGGACTGTCAAAACGGCGCAATTACCATAGGCACTTTAATTGAAAAAACAGAAGGTGAAGCGCATCCAGCGGTTGTATTGTTGGAAGAATATTGTGAATTGATTTATCAGATTCACGAAACCTTGGCAAATCATAAAGATAATAATACGAATGAAGCAAAAATATACAAACTGTTAAAACAAAAATTAACCAAAGTAACAAACAGTATTCATAACGATATTCGGATTCGGAAAGAAGCCGTATTTCTGCCATACAAGGCAAGTATGTGGGATAGTTTGGAAAGCGTATGGAAAGCAGCAGAGGCAGACCCAGATTGTGATGCCTATGTAATTCCGATACCATATTATAATAAAAACCCAGACGGTACATTTCGAGAGATGCATTATGAGGGCGATCAATATCCCGATTATGTTCCAATTACCAAATATGATGCGTTTGATTTTGAACAGCATCATCCAGACATGATTTACATACACAATCCTTATGATAATAGTAATTTTGTTACAAGTGTACCGCCGTTTTTCTTTTCCAGCAATTTAAAGAAATACACAGAGAAGTTAATATACATACCATATTTCGTACTAAGCGAAATCAAACCAGATGAAGACGAAAGAATTGAAGGCATGAAACACTTTTGTACTGTGCCAGCCGTCTATAATGCTGATAAAGTAATTGTACAGTCGGAAAATATGCGGAAAGTATATATTAAAGTTCTGCTAGAAACCTCCAACGACAAAAGCAAGGCGGCAAGGAAGTATTGGGAAGATAAGATTCTTGGATTAGGATCGCCGAAGTTTGATAAAGTGGCAAATATAAAAAGAGAAGATATTACTGTGCCAGAGGAATGGCTTCGGATTATTGAAAAGCCCGACGGAAGCTGGAAGAAAATTATCTTTTATAATACAAGTGTCGCAGGATTGTTGCAGCACAATGAGAAGATGATTGCAAAGATGGAGTATGTATTTCGGGTATTCCAGGAAAACCAGGAAGATGTGGCACTTTTGTGGCGTCCGCATCCTTTGATACAAGCCACAATAGAAAGTATGCGCCCACAGCTATGGACAGAATATGACAGACTTGTTAGAAAATATCGGGAAGAAGGCTGGGGAATCTATGATGATACCGCAGATTTGGATAGAGCAATGGGGATAAGTGATGCGTATTATGGGGATGGAAGCAGTGTGGTGCAGCTGTATCAGAAAACGGGGAAGCCGATTATGATGCAGAATGTGGAGATTGTGGAATAGGTGTAGGATTTAATAATGTATGAAGTAATTATCTATAGTTTCCATTATAGGATGTGTTGATATTAAATAAGCTCATTGTAAGTAGATACGAACGAGCGACAGATTTTGCTTACGCTTGTCAGTCGATATTATTGGTAAATTTTAGTGCTTGTTATATTAAGTGTTGAAAAGACTGACGCTAAGTATAACAATATGCACACGGCCGAACAAAGGAAAATTGCCACTTTGCGGCATGCGGCTGGCGCAACTGCACGGCAAATCTTTTCGCGGTGCAGTATAATATAAATTAATGAATAAACAAAAAATAGTACCTTGACAATTTCATACTTTATATCTTGAAAGTAACAGTAAAACTCATGCGCAAAACGTATGTTTGGATAAAACCTTGACATAGGAATCTCTCTGTGTTATAATTTTTATAAGGTTATAACATACATTAAAGGAGGAAGATAGGATGTTAAAGATATTGAATGAGCAGATATTGCGAACCGACGACGAAATTGAAGATATTTATAAAGACTGTAAATATGTTAGTATTATAGACAGCTATGACAAAATCGGGGAGAATAGCGGTTATCTATACTGTGTTAGTACATCAGAGGATTCATTTGATGAATTGATTGATGAAAGGGATCGGCTGGAAGAGGAAGGGAAGATATGCGTTCTCGGAGGAAGCTACAATAACGGAGGTGCAGTGGGTGTACAGTACGAATTTAAAGGATAACCGATATAAACTCAACTGTATTGCGATTGCGAAAGAAATACGTGTCATCAAATTTATTGTTGATACAGGGGCAAGAATTACGTGCTGCAATTACAGAGTTATTGATAAATGTATGCAGGAATGTGAATTGCGAAACAGTGAAACGAAATTAATCGGCGGTCTGATTAAAGGGGAAGCGGTTCGGTTTTACAGGTATCGTTTGAAGCAGATTACCATTGGAACGATAAACATGGATGCGCAATTCATATGGATAACTTTTGATAAAAGGGTTACGGATATCGTGTTGGGGATGGATATCCTCAAACAAGTTATAATGATAACGAATCCATATAATAAAAAGGTTTATTTCTGCAAGGACGCAGAAGATTTCAATCAAAATTTCTGTCTAAAGATTAGGTAATACATAATTTAATGTTGAAGTATAAAAAGATGTAAAGTATGAAGTTGTCAATGCGATGGATACGTTGCATCTTTTTTTGTGGGATAAGATACAATAATCAGCAAATGAGGCATATAGAATGAAAGTATTAGTAACAGGTTCTGATGGATTTATTGGCAGTCATTTAACAGAAGAATTGGTAAAAAAAGGTTATCAGGTAAGAGCATTTGTATATTACAACTCTTTCAATAATTGGGGGTGGCTTGATACACTGCCAAAAGAGATTATGAAGAATGTGGAAATCTTTCAGGGAGATATCCGCGATCCGAATGGGGTGGAAGAGGCTGTAAAGAGCGTTGACGCTGTATTTCATTTGGCGGCACTGATTGCGATACCATTTAGCTACCATTCGCCGGATACGTATGTTGACACCAATATAAAGGGAACTCTAAATATTTTGCAGGCGGCAAGAAAGCATCATACTAGCAGGGTTCTTGTGACATCCACATCGGAAGTTTATGGAACAGCACAGTATGTTCCAATAGATGAAAAGCATCCGTTTCAGGGACAGTCACCTTATTCTGCAACCAAGATAGGAGCGGACAGGCTTGGTGAAAGTTTTTACCGTTCCTTTGCATTGCCAGTAACGATTGTTAGACCTTTTAATACATATGGCCCGCGTCAGTCAGCAAGAGCGGTAATTCCCACGATTATTACCCAACTGCTTGCAGGAAAGATGGAGATAAAACTTGGCGCGTTAACGCCGACAAGAGATTTTAATTATGTAAAAGATACTGTAAATGGTTTTTTATCCATTTATGAGTCTGATAAAACAATAGGGGAAGAAATCAATATTGCAACACAGAAGGAGATTTCTATAGGGCAGCTTGCGGAAGAATTAATTAGGCAGATAAATCCAAATGCCAAAATTGTTTGTGATGAGGAACGGTTAAGACCAGAAAAAAGCGAAGTGAACCGGCTGCTTGGATGTAATGAGAAAATAATGTCTTTGACGGATTGGAAGCCAAGATATTCTTTGGAAGACGGATTGCGGGATACAATAACGTTTTTTAAGGAAAATTTGGACAGGTATAAAACAGATATTTATAATCTTTAAGAATGAGAGAATAGGAAATATGGATAACCTGTAGGGATGAGAGAGCATGAAATATAACTAACATTTGATAACATATAGGAACGAGAGAATAGGAAATATGATTGACATATATATAGAAGAAGACAAAAGCATATTGGATGCGATGTGCCAACTCGACAGAAGCGGAAAGAAAATTTTGTTCGTCCATCAGGATAAGAAGCTGTTAGCATCCCTTACAGATGGGGATATTCGTAGGTGGATATTAAAAAAGGGAGATTTGCAAATGTCCGTTCAATATGCAGCCAATTATCATCCTAGATTCTTATATGAACAAGAAGAAGATTTGGCAATGCGTACCATCAAGGAGTTAGGTATTGATGCAATTCCTATTGTAAATAATGAATATTTAATTCAAAAAATCATCTTTGCAAATGAATCCGTGCAGAAACATACGAAATTTGATATAGAAGTTCCTGTTGTGATAATGGCAGGAGGATTGGGAACAAGATTATCTCCCTATACCAAAATATTACCAAAACCTTTAATCCCGGTTGGTGACTATCCAATTGCGGAGCATATCATCCATCAGTTTTGCTTATATGGATGCAGGCAATATTATATGATTGTTAATTATAAACGAAATATGATAAAAGCTTATTTTGACGAACTTGATAAAAAATACCAGCTTGATTTTATTGTGGAGGAAAAACCGCTTGGAACAGGTGGCGGCATTAGTCTGTTAAAAGGAAAGATGAACAAGACCTTTATTTTAACGAATTGTGATATTTTGATTGATGATGACCTGACCAAAGCATATCAACAACACACTAAATCTGGAAATTTGATTACTATGGTATGCTCCTTAAAAAACTTTATAATACCATATGGGGTGGTAAATATCGGCGAAGATGGAATGATAGAGTCCATGCAGGAAAAACCCAATATGTCATTTTTTACAAATACAGGATGTTACTTTGTAGAACCTGAAGTAATAGAAGGATTGACGTACAATGAGCCAGCAGATTTCCCTACAGTCATTGAAAAATATAGGAAAGCAGGAAAAAAAGTTGGATATTATCCGATTGGAGAAGATGCATGGCTAGATATGGGACAATTGGACGAATTGGAAAAAATGAAAGCAAGACTGGGGTGCTGACGGATAATGGAAGACATTCTATTGCTTGGACTTGGCGGACATGCACATAGTGTAGTAGACAGCATAGAACAAGACAGAAAATATAATATTGTAGGTTTTCTGGACACAGAAAAGATACAAGGAAAACGGTATAAAGATTACCGTGTATTGGATACGGATGATGCACTGCAAAAGTATTTTGACAACGGAATTAAGAATGCCTTTATAACAATAGGGTTTATGGGACAT
>VSNQ01000177.1 GCA_009774395.1 Lachnospiraceae bacterium | reverse complement strand
TGTTTTATATTTATATATACTTTTATTCTTTCATTAATAAGAGAGTTTTTCTCTTATTTTTTTATGCGCAGCCCCATGCAGAGGAAATATGCCATTAAAGCGGGCACATGAAACGCGCAGCGAGTAGGGTAAGAGGGCTCTTCCCCACTTGATTGCATACGGGCACTCGAAGAAGAATATCAGCAGAATCCAACAAATGCACACACCTATAAAATTTTTATGAAAATATAAGGAGGTATTTATGAAACATTTAATGCGACCGCTTGATTTTTCGGTAGAGGAATTGGACAAGCTTTTTCAACTTGCCGAAGATATTGAACGCAATCCCGAAAAGTACGCCCATGCTTGCGAGGGCAAAAAACTGGCAACTTGTTTCTATGAACCAAGCACGCGCACAAGGTTAAGCTTTGAAGCGGCTATGCTAAATTTAGGCGGAAAAGTTCTCGGTTTTTCCGACGCACAATCTTCCTCTGCTGCCAAAGGAGAAAGTGTTGCCGATACCATTCGAGTTATTTCCTGCTTTGCAGATATCTGCGCAATCCGCCACCCCAAAGAAGGCGCACCAATGGTTGCCGCCTCCTTTTCTTCCATTCCAGTGATTAATGCGGGGGACGGTGGTCACCAACACCCAACACAGACGCTTACCGACCTTCTTACTATACGTGCAATGAAAGGACATCTAGACGATTTTACAATTGGCTTATGCGGCGATTTAAAATTCGGGCGTACCGTCCATTCTTTAATTAATGCCCTGGTACGCTATGAAAATATTCATTTTATATTTATCTCACCTGAGGAACTTACCATACCAGAGTATATTATCGAAATGCTCCGCGAACACAATATTCCATTCCATGAAATTCGAAAACTAGAAGATGTTATGCCAGAATTAGATATTTTATATATGACACGTGTACAAAAAGAGCGTTTCTTTAATGAAGAAGATTATGTCCGTTTAAAAGATTACTATATTCTAAATAAGGAAAAAATGCGGCTTGCCAAAAAAGATATGATTGTGCTCCACCCGCTTCCACGTGTTAACGAAATTTCTGTTGAAGTGGACGAAGACCCTAGAGCCGTCTATTTCCGTCAAGTGCAATACGGCGTATACGTACGTATGGCGCTCTTGCTGACATTGCTGGAAATTACTGTATAAATAATGATTCTATACTCTTAATAAACCGTAATACAATATGTTGTTTTAAACGGAAGGAAATAGTATAAACATACGTTCAATATTTTACTTTAAACTGGAGGGAATATATGTTAAATGTAGGAAAAATTGAAGAAGGTTTTGTACTCGACCATATTAAGGCGGGGAAAAGCCTTAGCATTTATAATCACTTGGGATTAGATAAACTCGACTGTACGGTTGCGATTATTAAAAACGCCCGCAGCGATAAAATGGGAAAAAAGGATATCTTAAAAGTTGAATGCGATATCAATACATTAAACTTAGATATATTAAGTTTTATCGACCACAATATCACTGTAAATGTCATAAAAAATTGTGAAATTGTACAGAAGCTTCCACTTTCTCTGCCCCGCGAAATTAAAAATGTGCTGCGCTGCAAAAATCCGCGCTGCATAACTTCCATAGAGCAGGGACTGCCCCATATTTTTATCCTTACTGATGAAAAAAAAGAAATATATCGCTGCAAATATTGCGAAGAAAAATTTTCCAATACAGAACTTTAATTTTCTTTTTTAAGAGGGGCTATCGCATATTATAAGTTAGCGCTCCATTTATACGATATCTTGTATACGCAAAGCTTATTGCGACAGCCCCTTAGATTATAATTTATGCAAAGTTTAAAATTTCCTGTTTCGGTTTCTTGGTTTGCTCGACTTGTATTGCATGGAGCACTGGTCCCTCACCATTGTAATCTTCCCAATATTCCTGATGAACCGTAGCTGTTACCTTTACCCACTGCTTATTTTCCAGAGTATCGCAATGATTATATATGCAGGCATAGCCCAAAAACGCCATATCATCAGCACAGCAGGTCATAGCCATTCTGCCGGGCACAAAATAACTGCCTTTGCTGTCTTCTGGTATTAAAACCATTGCCGTAAATTCAATCGTCTTACCAATATAGCGGCCTAAATTATCCATTGCATCCAAGTAAAAGATTCCATACTCATAATCGCCCAGTTTCAAAACATCCGCCTTTAAATCATATGGCAAGTCCTCCTCAAATATCTGATTTACCTCACCATCTTTATCTTCAAATACAATCTCTGCCTGCGGATTTACTGCTTTTACATTCCGCTTAAAATTACTTAACTGATCCATTAGTCCATCACAACGGTTAAAAATAATCAACTCCGATTTCCGAATCATTTCTGCAAGCAGCGAACGCATATTGGTATAATAATTTTGAAATGTAGCAGCATTAATTATTGTTATCTGCTGCTCAATCTGCCAATACCAAGGCAATTTTAAATTCTTAAAGTTCCACATACCATTATACTCTATTACAATCCGTTCAGGTTTGTGCAGTTTCTCCAACTCTGTCAGCTTGGCAGGTGTTAGTTTCTCTTCGTTGTCCACTACTTCTACTACTGTGCGGCTTTTCTGCAAGATTTCTTCGTCATACTCTACTTCACCTTCTTCGCACAATACCAAAAGCGTTGTTCCCTTCACCTGAAAATAAGGCTGTGATAGTGTAAAGGATATAAACTCCGTCTTACCACTCTCCAAAAATCCATTAATTATAAAAACGGGTTTCATATAAATCTCCAATCTATTTTGCAAACAATGTTTTTAGATTTTCCTCGTTTAAATTCGAACCTATCACACAGATTTTACCAGTTACTTCTGGCGTTCCTGTACGCACATTACTTTCTTCCGGAACATAATCAAAGTTTATCCATGCGCCGTCCCCTGCCGGAACCATACCCTTAGCACGAAGAATCGCACCATACATTTCTTCATCTTCAAGTTTGCCAAGAATTGTTTCAATCTCTGCCCGTGAATATACAGCAGGCGTTTCCAATCCCCAGCTTGTAAATATCTCGTCTGCATGGTGGTGATGATGATCGTGATGATCATGGCAGCCGCACGTACAATCCTCACCATGTTCATGGTGGTGATCGTGATCATGTCCCTCGTGATCATGCTCACTGTGATGATGGTGTCCTTCGTGATCATGTCCCTCATAATCGTGTTCGCCATGTTTATGGTGTTCCTCGTGGTCATGTCCTTCATAATCGTGCTCCCCATGTTCGTGGTGGTGATCGTGATGATGTTCTTCATGATCATGGTGTCCCTCGTGATCATGCCCCCCATGATTATGGTGTCCCTCGTGGTCATGTTCACCATGATTATGATGTTCTTCATGGTCATGTTCACCATGTTCGTGGTCATGTCCTTCATGATCGTCCTCGTGATCATGGTCATGTTCACCATGATTATGATGTCCTTCGTGGTCATGTTCACCGTGATGTGATGCTGCTACTTCTGCCATTAATTCCGCTTCTAAATCTTTTGCATTTTCAATTGTTTCCAATATTTTCACGCCGTCTAAATCTTCCCAAGGTGTTGTAATAATTGTTGCTTTCTGATTATGCGCACGAATTATTTCCAACGCAGTATTCAACTTACTCTCGCTGATATCCGCAGTTCTGCTTAGAATAATCGTGCCCGCATATTCTATCTGATTTAGGAAAAATTCTCCGAAATTTTTTGCATACATTTTGCACTTATTGGCGTCTACTACAACGACAGCACTGTTTAGCGCAACCTCTACATCCGTTTTTACATTTTGAACTGCTTTCATAACGTCCGACAGTTTGCCGACACCAGACGGCTCAATTAAAATCCGCTCAGGATGATATTTTTCAAGAACTTCTGCTAGAGAACTGCCGAAATCCCCCACTAAAGAACAGCAGATGCAGCCGGAATTCATTTCCTTAATTTCAACACCTGCTTCCTTTAAAAAACCGCCGTCAATACCGATTTCACCAAACTCATTCTCAATCAATACCACTTTCGACGCATCCAGTGCTTCTTTTAACAGTTTTTTAATTAATGTTGTCTTACCTGCTCCCAAGAATCCAGAAAAAATATCTATTTTTGTCATATCAAAACCTCCATTCTCGTTTGGCTTGTACTTAGCCAAGCACAAACTTTCTAATTTTTTATCATAGCACAATCATATTAAAAATGCCATATAGGAAGTATAAAATTTTAGAAATATGTTATAGTACGTTACGATTCATGACGTAAAAACCGCTTAGGAACTGTTCAGAAATTACTTGTTACAACTACGCCGTATAAATGTTCATATACAAAGAAGAAAATCGCAGGCATAAAAAGCAATGCCTTATATCAAGATTTTCTGATGCCGCAGATGGACATTTAGACAAGTAATTGTCATAAGTAATTTGTTAACAGTTCCTTATAGCAACGATTAACGAATATACCATTCCAATTTCTCAGCCGGAATTTCTTCGTAATTGTCAGCGCCTTCTCCTCGCCTTAGATATACTTTTCGTATTCCTGCCTGTATTATCATACGTGCACACAACGGGCATGGTTTTGCTTTATGTACAGACAGATCCATAGGATTTACGCCTGCAAGATACAAATCCGCGCCAAGTGTTTGTTCCCTTGAACAATTTAACAGCGCATTTGCTTCCGCGTGAACCGCTCGACAGATAGCATATCCTTCCCCTTGGTGCAGTCCCAGCTTAATTCGCGGACATTCCCCAATGTCACAGCAATTTTCAAACCCACGCGGAGAACCATTATATCCTGTAGATATTACAGCATCGTCTTTTACCAGTACTGCGCCGTACTTCCGTTTAATGCAGGTGCTACGGTAAGCAAAATTTTCTGCGCAGTTTAAATAAGTATCTACTTTTGAAATTCGTTTTAATCCTTCAGGTATTACCACAGTGCTCCTCCATTTTTATATCTTCTGCATACCTTGTATATATACCGATCAATAGAAATTATTGAAAAATACAATTTTTCCACAATAATTAGATATTTTTTCTGCACAGCACATATTATCCACTTATGCTTTATACTAAGCGTCGAAAAGACTGACGCTAAGTATAATATTATGCACACAGCCGCACAAAGGAAAATTGCCGCTTTGCGGCATGCGGCTGGCGCAACTAGACAGCAAATCTTTTTGCCGTTCAGTATAATTATGCAAAAATTGGATAAATTTAGGAACGGTCACAAAATAACTTCCCTATAATCCGCAGGATTTTTTTCGAGAGTGCAGTTCAACAATCAGGTGCATAGTGGCTATATCACTGATTTTTGGACTGTGTTATCAGCCAAAAAAACAAGAAATAGGAGAAGTTATTTCGGGACAGTTTCTTAGCGTTCGTCAGTATATATCAGCCAAAATAATACCATATTCCTGTTCAACCAGCCATGCAGGAATACTGTATGTTGTTTCTGCTTCCCGTACAGATGCTTCCTCAGGCACATCACCGCCAGAAATCAATCCTAAAAATCTCCCATTTTTATCAAAAACACCGCCGCCAGACATTCCTGCCTTAGAATAACAGGCGGTTTCCAAAACATATGTGTAAAACAGCGGTTCAAAACTTATCCCTGTCAATTGACCTATAGAAAAATTCGTACCACTGCCCAAATCTGCACCAATCTGCAAGACATCACTTTCAGCATACTCTTTTAAAAATCGTTCCCTGTCCCAGTCCACATCCATACACGCTAGAATTGGAACTGCTTCATATATCTCCCTTAGGGCCTTTTGTGATACTTCTGTATTTTTAATAGAAAGAATCCCAATATCATATTGCTGAGAAACTCCTAATATTATGGCGTTTGCGGTTTCATGATTGCAAAATGTAACCTCTGCTGCCATGCCCTTCATCAGAAGATGCTTACTTGCAGCAATTATAATTTGATCGTCATCAATATTCCATATTACACCGCTTCCAGCGGCATCTCCAACAGCAACTTTTACAATACTTCGCTTTGCAAGCTGATACACAATCTGCATTTCTTTCTCCCCTGCTCTCACTTCTTTCCAATCCACAAGGTGCTTCTCTATTGCATCTGCTATTGAAAGCAGCGCAGACTGATGATGCCATGATTTGATATAATCTATGTCATTGGTTTTATGTGTTATAAAGCACATTGCAAAAATTGCGCATACTAAAATAATCGAATAAAAAAGTTTTTTCATATAGAGTTCATTATAAATCAGATAGAATAGAATGTCTATTCTAATTTTGTTTACGCTCTGTTAAAAATCTTCCAATTTCATCCCCATCACTTCCATAAACTCCTCCGTCAAAGTATCACCACAGGTTATAACATACCGATAATATGGCAACGATACAGTAGAAAGCGTCATTCCGTGAACCGCATCCGTATATGCGCCTGCAGACTGTCCCAGCATATGAACCACCCAGTCAGTAGATTTGCCCTTTGCGATCAGGGTATTAAGCGCCCATGTCGCCGTCCACACGATATTGGGGTTCTGGTAATAGATCTATCAATTCTTTTATTTCCATATGATTCACCCCAATTTATACTGCTTAACAGTTAAAATTTCCGAGTAACCTGACTACATAACGCCAGCCATATACGTTTAACCAGTACAGTACGGTAAATTCTGGCGTTATGCAGTATAATTATATCAAAAAACGGTTATTTTGGAAACGGAATTAAGTTGGTGCATATGGGCGGATGCCCCACATGGCGGCACAAACGCAAACCACCGTGTAAGCATATTAATTCTGATTCCCCCGCTTTATAAATGTAAGGAACTGTTCAAAAATAACTTTTAATACTGCTTGTCTTTTTCTCCGATAGCACCACGCAAAAATCAATTACATAGCCCGCTATGCGCTTGATTTTTGAGTGGCACTCTCGAAGAAAAATCCTACGCGTTATTTAAAAGTTATTTATTAACAGTTCCTAACCTTTTCACAAGGGCAGCAAACAGGAAAACGATTGTCCCAATCCCCATCACCGCCACCACATATCCCTGAAACAGGAATGACGGCATATTTAACAGCAGGAAGCATATCAGCAGATATACT
>VSNQ01000176.1 GCA_009774395.1 Lachnospiraceae bacterium | reverse complement strand
CACGGAAAATCTGAAATCCTATATGCAGCGCCAGTGGAGCCTTGTGGGAGGAATGGCTGGCACGTTCAGGGAGATGGGGTAATAAGGTTGGAATTGTAAAGAGACAGAGAAGTGCATTGATGGCAGAACAAAGCAGGGAAGGAAAAAGAAAAAATGAAATTATTTATCATCGAGGATGAAGTTCCTATTCGGCAAGAGTTAACACAGTTTCTTGAAAAATATGGCTTTCAATGTGAGAGCAGTGACGATTTTCATGGCATAGCACAGCTTGCGCTTGCTTCCGGGGCAGACCTGATTCTGCTGGACATCAATCTGCCCTATCAGGACGGCTTTCAGGTATGCCGGGAAATCCGGCAAAGCTCAAGCGTTCCGATTATTGTGCTTACCAGTAGGAACACTGACTTTGACGAACTGATGAGCCTGAACATCGGTGCGGATGATTTTGTATCCAAGCCATATAATGCACAAGTGTTGCTGGCACGAATACAAAAACTTCTTTCAAGAGCCAGTGAAGCACAGGACAGTGTGGTGCTTACCCATAAGGGGATGACCTTGAATTTACTAAAGGCAGAAATCAGTTATAACGGCCAGAATAAGAAACTTACCAAAAATGAAATGGGGATTTTGCGGCTGCTGATGGTAAACAAAGGGAACATCATTCCAAGGGATGCCATTATTGACGACCTTTGGCAGAGCGAAGAATTCATTGATGAAAATACCCTTAATGTAAATATCGTCCGCTTACGGAAAACGCTGGCAGAGATCGGGCTTCCCGATTATCTGGAAACAAAGCGTGGATTGGGGTACCTTGTATGAAAATGAAAGATTATGCGGCAGACCATATTTTTTCTTTTATTTGTCTGATAGTATCAGGGCTGCTTGTTTTTGGGTTACTCTGGCTGATTGAAATACCAATCGTTTTTATCTTCTTTGTGGAGGGCATTTTGTTTATGGCGTTTTTATGCGCTTTTCTGTATGATTACTTACGTAGGCGCAAGTTTTATAGTCAGTTATGGGAAATCTTGGAGCGGCTAGAGGAAAAAACTTTGATTGGGGAAATCCTTGTACAGCCCGGTTTTTTAGATGGGCAGATATTGGATGAGATACTGCGGCGCTGTAACAAGTACCAAAATGACCGGGTGGCAGATGCCAAGCAGGACAGCCAGGAGTATCGTGAATACCTTGATTCATGGGTACATGAGATCAAGACGCCGATCGCTGCAGCCCGCCTGATCGTGGAGAACAATAAAAACCCGGCCACCCTGCGGATTGATGATGAACTGCGCAGGATAGATGGTTTTGTGGAACAGGTATTATATTATGCCCGCTCTGCGGCAGTGGAAAAGGACTTCAAGGTGGAAAGAACGACCTTGCAGGCGCTTGTAAATTCTGCCCTGAAGACTTACTCAAAGCCGCTGATCCAGGCGGGAGGCAGGCCTGTTTTTAACGGGCTGGACGTTCCTGTCTGTGCAGATACGAAAAGCTGCGGTTTTGTCATTGGCCAGATCATATCAAATTCGATTAAATACCATGCTGAGAATTTACAAGTCTTATTTTCGGCATACACAGAACAGAATGCTGTCCGGCTACTCATTTCGGACAATGGGATTGGCATTTCCTCTTCAGACCTACCCCGTGTTTTTGATAAAGGCTTTACCGGGGATAACGGCCGAAAGTATTCCAAATCTACGGGAATCGGTCTGTACCTTTGTAAAAAGCTCTGCAATAAAATGAACATGGAAATTACCATTCAAAGTGATCTGGGACAGGGGACGACAGTCATTTTGTTTTTCCCACAGGAAAGCTACTTGCAGGAGGCGGGATTATGACCCGCCTTTTTGCTTAACATACAGATGTCTGGTGAAGCCTGGCATCTGTTGTTTCCTTACATTTTGGTAATGAAAATGTAATCTAAAATAATGGCAGGTTTCAAGGCAGTATGGTAGATTAGGGCTGCAATAGGGATTACCCTTTTGGAAAGGAGACAAACATACGATGAACGATGCAGTCTTACAAGTAGATGATATCCAAAAGTATTATGGCAACAAGGGCAGCCTGACAAAAGCCGTAGACCATATTTCCTTTCAGGTCTGCAAAGGCGAGTTTTTGGGCATTATGGGGGCTTCCGGTTCCGGAAAGACAACGCTTCTCAACTGTATCTCCACAATCGATACGGTGACAAGCGGGCATATTTTTGTAGACGGGAAAGACATCACCGCCCTGCACGGTTCACAGCTTGCAGATTTTCGTGGAAAGAAGCTGGGATTCATTTTTCAGGACTTTAACCTTCTGGACACGCTGAACGCTTATGAAAATATCTCCCTCTCGTTATCTATCGCAGGGGTAAAGCCGGCAGAGATTCAAAGGAAAGTGCTGCAGATTTCAGAGGCTCTTGGAATTTGCGAGGTACTGGACAAGTACCCCTACCAGATGTCGGGAGGACAGCAGCAGCGTGTGGCGGCGGCAAGGGCAATGGTGACAGACCCAGCAATGGTCATGGCCGATGAACCGACCGGCGCTTTGGATTCCAATTCCTCCCGGATGCTGCTGACCATGCTGACAGAACTGAATGAACGTCTTGATGCTACGATCCTCATGGTAACGCATGACGCCTTTTCTGCAAGCTACTGCCACCGCATCCTTTTTATCAAGGATGGGAAAATCTTTAACGAGCTGAATCGTGGCGCTGACAGCCGGAAAGACTTTTTTGCAAAGATTCTGGAGGTGGTTTCCGTTTTGGGAGGTGAGCAGAATGACCTCTTGTAAACTGATTATAAAAAATGTGAGGAAGAATATCCGGGATTACCTGATTTACTTTTTGACCCTTATGATTTCGGTAAGTGTCTTTTACGCATTTAATTCCATTTCAGACCAGCCGGCTTTTTCAGAAATGGGTATGACAAAGACACTTTTGTACGACCAGCTTGGCATCCTGCTTTCTACACTGACAGTGCTGATTGCCGTTGTCCTTGCGTTCCTGATCATTTATGCGAACCAATTTTTACTGAAGCGGAGGAAAAAAGAACTGGGCATCTATATGGTGCTTGGCATGAAAAAGGGCCGCATTTCCCGGATATTTGCAGGGGAAACGTTTTGCGTTGGGGTGATTGCGCTTGTGACAGGCCTATGCCTTGGCGTTGCGTTATCGCAGGGAATATCCTTAGTCGCTTTAAAACTGTTTGCTATTGAACTGTCAAAGTTCCAGCTTGTTTTTTCAATGGGAGCTTTTCAGAAGACTGCCCTGTGTTTTGCGGTTATTTTCCTGCTTGTTATGACCTTTAATATATGGTCTGTCTCCAGCGTACAATTGATTGACCTTTTGACAGCCGGCAGGAAAAATGAAACATCACAAAATCGGAGCCGCCTTTTGCCTGTGCTGCTGTTTTTGGTTTCCCTGGCCTGCATCCTGTCTTCCGGGGTGATGTTCTACAGAAACGGTATTTTACCCTCACGGGAGAACCGGTCTTTTCAGGTGGCGGGCATCCTGCTTGTGGCAGGGACATTCCTCTTTTTCTATTCCCTGTCTACTGTGCTTGTACAGGTACTCCGGGCAAATAGTAACGTTTATTTGAGGGGGCTGAACACATTCCTCGTCCGTCAGATTGGCAGTAAAATCCGCACGAATTATTTTATCATGACGATTGTCTGCGGATTGCTCACAGTGACGATCTGTGCTGTATCGGTTGGCGTAAGCACCGCGCTTGCCATGAATGAACTGTCCGGGTCTGCCACACCCTATGACTTAAATGTGCTGTCAAATGTCAGTATGGACGGCGACAGCAGCATTTTGGAATATCTCGCATCCAAAGATGCCGACTTATCCGGCTATGCGGAGAATATGGAGCAGATCAGCATTTATGAAGCAGATTTTACTTATGGCAGTTTGTTTGAAGGTCAGAATGTGGAACTGTGGCCCATTGACGAAGGAATTTCAGACAGCGGTGTTTCTGTACTTGCTGTTTCGGATTTTAACCGTGCCCTGGCAATGCAGGGAAAAGAACCTGTGGCATTGACAGAAAATCAATATCTGCTGAACTGTAATTACAAGGGAACTTTTCAGTATGTGGAAAAAGCATTGGAAAGCCATGCGGATTTAGTGCTGGCAGGAATTCCTTTGCAAAGGGCATCGGATACGGTTTTAGAGGAAACCTACTTTATGACCTCTGTGGGGAACAATGACCGGGGGTCGCTGATTGTTCCGGATGCGGTTGTTCACAGTCTTACGAAAGATGTAAATGTGCTTTTGGTGCAATACCGGCCAGATGCTGATTCGGATGCGGTTTTGCAGAAAATGATCCCGATTGGGCTGGATGATACCCACGGTTACCGTTATGCGGAAAAGAACATGATGTATGATATGTTCTATGGATTAAATGCGTTGATTTCATTCCTCTGCTGCTATATCGGCCTGATATTTTTGCTGATCTGCGCCGCGTTGCTGGCTTTGAAACAGCTTACGGAAACAACTGATAACATTTACCGTTACGGTCTGCTCCAAAAGCTGGGGGCAAAGAAGGAACAGATTAACCGCGCCCTGCTGTCTCAGACAGCAATCTTCTTTGCGGCTCCGCTTGCAGTGGCGGGTATTTTTTCTGCCGTCCTAATGGGAAAAGCAATGGAAATCGTAGAGGAATTTATGAACATCCATATTTCAACAAACTTAGGTTTCACAGTTGTACTGTTCCTTGTGGTATATGGGAGCTACTTTCTTGCCACTTATCTGTCCTGCAAACGGATGGTAGTAGAACATCAGAATAAACGAATGGAGGAATAAAGAATATGCCGGAAAATATTAAATGGGATAACATAAAAAATGAAAAATGCCGGAATTAGCAGAAAGAAAATAGTACCAATAAAAAGAAATATCATCCTGTCCATGCTGCAATGTGTCAATATTCTTGTGGTCTGGACGGTATGGGGCAATACGGCATTGATGGTTAGTACAATTTCAATTTCAAGCAGCCATATCCCTGCCGCATTTTCCGGCTTTCGGATAGTGCAGATATCAGACTGCATAATGTTGCATTTGGAAAAAACAATGCAGAACTGTTAAAACTGCTATCCGAGAGTCGCCGGATAGCATCGTGATAACAGGAGACCTCATAGATGCCAATCACACGGATGTAGGGATAGCGTTAGGCTTTGCGCAGGAATCCGTCAGGATTGCCCCGGCCTATTATGTGACGGGAAACCATGAAGCAGCAGGCCCGCAATATGATGCTTTGCAAGCCGGGCTTGAATGCTCATGTACGGTAAAGAAGCAAGCAACCGAAAACAAGAGATAGACCGCCAGCACCACACTATTCCGAACCAAAGACCAAAAGACAAGCATTGTGGAAATGTGCATAACAGGATATGGAATCATGGATAACTCTATTCACAGCACATGGAAAAGCTAAAGAGCAGCTTTCCCACGTCCTGCAAACAGAGTTACCCACAATTCCATAAAATAGCCAGTTATACACATTTCCACGAATGCCGACTACAACGGAATTCCTCTCATTCTTCTCTTTGTTACTTTCATGCTTTATAGTGTTTTCTGATTAGAGAAAATTGGGTGAAAGTTTAGTCTAAGGATTGACATAATCAGATTTGCGGTTTATAATGTAATTCTTGTTATATAACATGAATTATTAAGTAGGAGGAAAAGCTATGCCGCCAAAACCTAAAATCACAAAAAATATGGTTATTGACGCTGCCTTTGAGGTTGCCCGTGAAGCAGGTGGGGAAAACATCAATGCAAGGACTGTTGCCAAAAAGCTTAATTGTTCAACACAGCCTGTTATGTACCACTTTGCGACGATTGAGGAATTAAAAAAAGCTGTCTATGCAAAATTGGACTGGTATCATACAGAATATTTGATGAAGATTAAAGAACCACAGAAAGGGGCTATGCTTGGAATCGGAATAAACTATATTCGATTTGCGGTTGAAGAACCAAACTTATTCCGCTTTCTATTTCAATCGGGTTTTGCAGTTGAGAACAATCTGCTTGAAATGATTGACTCACCAGAACTTGTACCTGTTATTTCTGCAATGCAGAAAGCAATAGGCATGAATATTGAGCAGACAAAAAAGGTTTTTTTATCAATTTCTCTATTTGCCCATGGATATGCAAGTATCATAGCCAACAATTCATTAGAGTATGATGAAGAACTCATAAAATCTCATTTAGAACGGGCTTACAGAGGGGCAATATTAGCCGCACAGGAGGAAACGAAATGAAAAATCAGCAAATTATGAGTAATAACAAAAAAAGTGTTGTTCTCACACTCATAGGTATAACAGTAATGATGCTGTTGACTTTAACGAAAGTTGTTCCGTCCTCGATAATAGCAGGATATTCCGTATTTGTGGGGGTAGCGTTTTTCTTTATAGTGGAAGCTGTCAACAAAACGCGAGGTGCCGAATCGGGTTTGCGTTTCAATACGATTGCGGCGGATTTCAAAAAGTCGGGTGTGCTTCTTTTGGTGTTGCTACCGAGTGTGAGTAGTATTGCAGCGCTTGTTGTAGGAGATATGATTTTCGGCGGAGAATTTGTTGCCCATGTAATGGGACGGACGAGTTCTATACTGTCTTTTGATAAGACAGCATTATTGATAGGTCAAGTTATCATTGCAGCATTTGGAGAAGAAATTGCGTATCGAGGTTTCTTCTTTGGAAAATCCTCAAAAATATTTCCGATTTGGGTTAGTGCAGTGGTATCATCCGCTGTTTTTGCTGCTGGACATATTGCTCCAGGAAACATAGGGATTGTAGCTTATGACATTGCCGGCATATTCATTGACAGCTTGATTTTCTCGGTGATTTATCAAAAATCCGAGAATTGCGTTATCAGCACCTTTTCACACATTCTCGGAAACGCAATATCCCTTGTTGCCGTGTTTGTATTCTTTTTATAAAAAAATTTAGGAGGATAAAAATATGAGTGAATACACCTATATTACTTTAAGACAAAGCCCTCAATTAAAAGAACAGGCTGCCCTGTGGTTTCATAATAAATGGGAAGTTCCACAAGAAGCTTATCTTGAATGTATGGAAGCTTATCTTAATAATGAAACAGAATATGGCTGGTATCT
>VSNQ01000175.1 GCA_009774395.1 Lachnospiraceae bacterium | reverse complement strand
TTCGCTGATACATTGTTCTGATAATAATTCTGTCCTATTCCATTTACGCTCATTTTTCAAATCCTCCATTGTCATCAATTATTTTGTGGCAGCCCCTCAGTCGTTCAGAGCCGCCGCTGCTCTCTCATGATAAGTCCGAGCAGTTCATTACTTCATAATTACATTTTGCCTATGTTTCCCGGTCAAATTTCATACCAGCCTTCACCTCCTCTCACTGTCCGCACTGCTCCCCGATTCACCAATCTGCCGGAACGCCGGGGATACCTGCCCTGCCTTGTCAGGCTGCGGCTTATCTGGGATATGTACCCATAAGTTTTCATTGTTATCAATTATTTTAACGGTAGCTCCTCTGTCATTCAGAGCCGCATCCGCTCCCTCGTAATAAGTCCGAGCGGTCCATTACCTCCATACAGACATACCGCCTAACTTCCCCTGTCAAACTTCATGACAAACACCCCCTTTCGCTGAAATTACTGCAATTATTTTTTTCAATCCGCACTCCCTTTATGCGGTTCCGCCGAAATAATCTCCCCCTGCACGTTGGACTCATCCGAATCCCCGTCCAGCTCATCTTCGTCAAGCTGCGGCTCCACCGCTATCGGGTCATCATCATAGACCGCCGGACCGCCATCCTCAATCTGATGCACGACATCCGGGGCGGGGCTTCCCTGTGTGGTGCATCCGCTGATCGCTGGAATCATCATTGCCGTAATAAGTAATGCCGGTATTCTGCTGACACGCATTTTTCAAGCCCTCCTCCATAAATTGATGGAACCGGCCATCTGCTGATAATACGAACCGGCCATCAAAAAAGTTTCATTCCTCTTATCCGTTGCGGCGGCTCCTCTGTCATTCGGAGCCGCCCATGCCCCCTTATGGTAAGTCCGGGCATGATGCCCTTCATTAACCAAGCAACGTATCTCCGCCTGCCACTGTTTCTGCCATTATCTTTATCAAATCTGTCGGCAGACAAAGCCTGTTTTCCAACCCGGATTGCACCAAGTGACTATAAATTGCACGAAAAGACCATAAAATTTATATCATCACCACCGCCTGGTATTTTCCCTGGCTGTAGGAAACGGCAAAGTCGCCGCCGTATTTATCCACCACAGCCTTTACGTTCATAAGACCCACGCCGTGCATCCCCCCATTGGAATCCAGTACAATGCCATCTGTGACCTGCACTTTTTTCTCCACGGGGTTCCTTACAGAGAAGATCAGCTTCCCGTCCTCCTGCACCAGCTTGACATGGATGACTGCCTTCTTCCCCTGCTGCGCCAGCTTCATGCATTCATGAATGGCGTTGTCTAACAGATTGGAGAGCAGGATCACCGTTTCCTCCTCATTAAGCCGCATCCCGCTCATGTCGTCCACCCTGAATATCATGGACACCCCCTGTTTCCTTGCGGCATGGAACTTCTGGTTCAGGACGGCGTTCACGACAGGGTGGTTCGTGTTGACCGCCGCCATCTCCACCGATATGCTCTCCGTCAGCCGTTCCGCAAGTGCGGCGGCTGCCTGTGTATCTCCTTCCTTCAGCAGCACCTGCATTGTCCTTATCTGGTTTTTGTAATCGTGCATCTTCCTCCCCTGCCGCTCATAGACCACCTGCATATCCCGGTAATGGGCAAGCTGGCTCTCCTTCTTCTGGTCTGCCAGCGCATTTTCCCGGAGCTGCTCCTCTTTTTCAAGGATACCCTGCATTAGCCCTACAACAATCAGGTTCACCATAATTAACCCAACTGCAAGGAAAATGGATACACTCTGCATCCTTTTATCACCACCGAAAAATACAGCCAGGAAAGCCGCCATCGTGAATAAAGGTATCATGCTTAATTTCATCCATTCCCGATTGGAAAGCCCACTGTAGTCATTCTTTCCGTCCCATATCTTACGCATTATGAAAAGCAGGCACAGCCATGTCATTTTTGCGAACAAGGACAGGAGAAGGAATTGGGAGGCATATTCACTATTTCGGAGGAAATCCTGGGAAACCCATATGTTTCCTGCCTGCAGCAATAAAAAATCCACCAGTAATACCAGACAGTAGTTCATGTAGGAAAAGAATATGCACTGTTTCCACCTGATACGGTAAAACAGCATACAGCATACCATGAATATGGGTACTATCAGGCACAGTTTCCATATCCCGATACCAAGCCACCGGCTTATGCGGACGGCAGACACAAGCATGAGAAAAAGCATTCCATACCTGTATCTCCCTATCTTTCCTGATTTTTTCTGCTCCAGAAATGTATCAAAGAAATACAGGCTCCCCCATGTTTCTATCACAATAATGAACCAGGAAACTACTAAACTCTCCATGATCACTCCGCCCCCTTAAACAATGTGTACTGCCGCTTCACTTCCGGGTACCTGGACTTCGGGACGGATATCTCCTTCCCTGTAGTCAGGACCATGATATAGCTGCCGAGTTTCCCGATGTACCTCATGTTGATGAGGAAGCTCTGGTGTATCCGCACAAAACCCATCCCCGCCAGTTCCGTCTCCAGCTCATCCATCTTCTTGTAGATGCTGTACGTCCCCGCCGCCATGTAGAACACATTCTTATGCTTGCTGGTTTCGATATAGATGATGTCGTCCACCCGCAGGCGCACGTTCCCCTCCACGAAGCCGAATTCCACCACCCGCTCCTCCCGCAGGATGTCCTCCACGCACTCTGGCAGCGTCTGCTCCAAGTCATCCTTTAAGAGGAAACGGCTGGCCTTCACCTTGTACCCGTCCAGCGCATAGTTCACATAGGCAGTGACCAGCACGATATGTACCTTCGGGCATTCCGCCTTGATCTTCCCCGCCGCCTCCAGCCCGTCCATGCCCTCCATATTGATGTCCAGGAACACGATGCCGCATTCCCGCACATACCCCATATCCGCATAAAGCTCCGCGCCGGAGCCGTATTCCCTTATTTCAAAATCATGCCCGCAGGCTTCCAGCAGCGCCTTAAACGCGCCCCTGTCCTCCCTGCTGTCATCGCAGACCGCTATCTTCATCCATATTTTCCTCACTTTCCGTCATAAATTATATCGGATCATAAGGCATCCTATCAAACGCCATTGCACAAAACTCCCATAAATTGCACGAAACGACTATAAATCAATCTCAGAATATCACCGAAAAGGCTAAAGTTTTTCGCCATTCGTCCGATATAGGGGAAACGCAAACCGCCGTGTAAGCATATTACCTCTTATTTCCCCACTCTCCAACTTATTATTTTCTAAACCACTATAAAAATATCTGTGAAAATTGAAATGTAAAGAAATGAATTGTGAAATATTAAGACATAAGAAGAAGGACTGCCGAAACAGCCCTTTCCATGTTTATCATTTATCCAATAAATTATTACCGCTTTCTAATATACAGTCGTGGAAACTCCCAGTGGATTTCTGTGTTTGTATATGGGTTTTGCCTGCAAGTATCGAGGATTACCTTACAACGGACAACTAGAGAGCAACGCACCAATATTCTTCAGGAAGTTTCATAGCCAGCTTGCGGATTGAAATTCCCCGATAAGAAAAAATCTGGTCATTCCAACCACAACTGTTTTAGTAACCTTATAATTCTTCCATTAGTTTAATAGCAGTAAAAATCATATTTGCACGTACATTCCTTTGGCTATCCCAATTTCTATTGTCCCATTTTTCACCGCTTACATCATCACCTGCATAAAGCAACTGAGCTAAAGGAATATCATAATACTTAGACACAGCAAAAAATGCTGCCGTTTCCATTTCAACTGTTATGTAACCCTCCTTTCTTCGTAACTCAATCATTTCGGGGGGTTCTCGATACATGGCATCTGTGGTCCATGTTTTTCCAACCGTATATGGTATCCCTAATCTTTCTAAGCCGGAAATAATAAAATCTGCGGTTGCTTTATGGCATTCCACTTCTCGTGAAGGTTCTAAGTAATGATAAGACGTTCCCTCATCTCTGACAGCAGCAACAGGAACAATAATTTCTCCCACTCTGGAATCCTTCTCAATGGAACCTGCACCGCCACATATAATAAATTTATTACACCCCATAGCGTGTAATTCTTCAATTGTCCCTGCCGCACCAGGAGCCGTAGAAAATGGCATTGTAATACAGATTCTTTCTTTTGATATATTGTACTCATAAATAGGAATGTCTAAAACCTCGGAATGAAGATGCCCAATTACAGGGAGGTTTTTATCCACAACAAACTGATTAAGTTCTTTCTGGAAAAATGTGATGACACATTTAGAGGGCAGCGTTTTTTCTAAAAAATCTGTAGGCTTAATAATAGGATTTCTGCTTGTGTCATACTCACAAACAGGGTATTCATTCATAATAATCATTTCTTATCCCTCCGTAAACTTAATTTTGACGATTCTTTTTCCGTATCATTCAACTTAAGCCTTATATTCTTTTCTATTACTTCGGCAGAAAGCCGTTCCTACTAAAGCAAAAGCCTCTACTGAATTATACCATAAAAATTCTCTGTTTTTCACCCGATGGCATGAAACGACTATTTTTCGGGAGCGGAAAGCAAAAAAGAACCATTGCACAGCCCTTTTTCACAATTATCCATTTTTCAATTTTTCTCTATACTATCACGCAAAACTCCAAACTATCACGGAAACTCATATACAAACACGAAAACTCCAGGCGGTTTCCGTGTTTGTATCATATACCCCGTTTTCCGACAGCATTTTCCGTCATGCTAATACGCCTTTCAGCCAAAACCGACAACATCCTACTCCTTTTTACCTTTCCATTTTATACTATCACGGAAACCCCAGACTTTTGCGTGAAAGTATACTTTTGCCTGATAGTACGATTTTATCCCCTATCGCCATCCTATCAGCGGCATCAAGAAACATAAAAATAGGGGCCAACCACCCACCGTGATGAACCCCACCAAGCCTTAAAAGCCTTGATTTTAAGCCATTCTTCAATACTTTCGCCTGCAAGTACCCAAATTCCTATGGCATTATTTCTGAATAGCCGCCTGTGCCGCTGTTAAATATTTTTTATCGCTCCCAATACAAGGCTCTGCCCCGCCCCATTCAAACCTTTTAACGATTCCTGCTATCGTTAAAAAGTGGTGCAAAATCAGAAAACGGAGCTGCTCCCTCAACAGAAAAAAGGCTCAAAAAGCGAAAAAGCAAAGCCGAAGAACCCGCAAAATGCCTTATTTTCAGGCTTTTCAGCCATTCCGCATTGTATCAATTTCGTTGTTGCGATGTTTCCATACGCCTGCGGATATTTTCCTGATAGATACCCTAAAATTCCTATCGTTAAAATTTGCACCCAAACTCATGCTTGGGTGCATTGTATCAAATTATGGTACGCAAGCCATATTGCGTGTCCAGATTGATACAAATATTTCTTGGGCGCTATCGTTTTTACATTTACCGCAAATGCCCTAAAATCAACACTTTTCAGAAAGGTAGATGCACCCATACATGGGCGGCTATCGTTTTTCAAATTGAAATTGCCGCACTTTCGATATTACATAGTGTAAAATTTAACGATAACCCATTTTTCAGCAAGGCTATCGTTATTTTTTGCACCCAAAGAATTCTACTGTTTTATCACTCCATCCTGCCTTGTTGAAATTTATTCTGCTGCCAGCCTTACCCCTGCTTCAAATGCCTTCCGGCATTGCTCTGGGAAGACTGTTTCCCGTTTCACTTTTCTGTCTTCCGCATTGAACATTGTCCAGTTGAACTGGCTGTAATCAGAAACCTACATTGTTTCTCCAACTGCCAGTATTTCTGTCGGCCCGATAAAAGAGTCAAACACTGCTTTATACTTATTCATCAATTCCATGTAACTGTCATCCGGTGCATTGCTTGTCATGATAAGCAGCACTGGAATTCTGTGGTCATTGTAGCTTTGTACCTCGGTATTATAAGTTATATACTGAAAAACCAGCCTTTCATAAAGTGACCGGAACGCCGCGCTGAAATCCCCAGGTAATTGGGGCTTCCAATGATCAGCCCATCCGCCTTCCTGATTTCCTCAAGCACGGGAGCCAATCCATCTTTATAAATACACTGACCAAGATTCTTTTCCCTTTTACACCCAAAGCATGATATACAGCCAGTAAACTTCTCTATTTTGTAAAGGTCTGTTTTTTTAATATATGCCCCTGTACTTTCAGCGCCTTTTGCCGCTTCCATCACGATTATGTCTGTATTCCATCCTTTACGCGGACTGGCATTGATTGCAACTATTTTCTTCATTACAGTATCCCTCCTGATATTTTGTTTTACCGGGCATTCCCAGCATTAAAATTATACCTCAATTCTTTGTAGATTTCCACACACTGAAAAAGCGACCGGAGGCATCTGGCAAAAAACCGATGTCCCGACCGTTTCCATCTTTAAATCTCCGTGCTGACTTCCACACCATTTCGGAAGGTGAATACCACCCTGCCGTCCGAATGAACCGTTGCGTAATCCACAAGCCTGTGGAACAGCTTTTCATTGAAATCCACCGGCAGCTCCCGCACTTCCTCAAGCCTCGCAATGATTCCGCTGAAAATGTCATACTGGATTTCCTTCCTCTCTCGCTCTTTCTCCAGACTGTCCTCCCGGCTCTCAAGGGCGGCGTACTGGTTTACATACCCGTCATACTTTTTGCGGTAGTCGTGCTGGTCGAGTTTCCGGGTGGCGTTCTCAAGCACATTCCGCCTGTTTTTGGAAACAGCTTTCAGGCCGGAAGTGATGATTCCTTTTCTGTCCGGGGATACTTCCGATGTGTAGCTTTTCATCAGCCTGTTAAACCCTTCGGATTTGTTCTGGAACTGCCCTTTTGCAAAATCCTCATATGCCTGTTCCCGAATCTGCTTGCGGTATTCCTCATCACTGATGCCGCTTTTCTCTTTGGAGAAAACATATTTGTCATTGAAGTCGGGCAGATGGATACCGCCTATACTTCCTGTTCCTGAAAAATATCTGTTCTGTAATGAACCCTTGGACAAATTGACCTGCATTATTTCACCCTCTCCTATATAATCCCGTCTATAGCAGTTTCCGTCATGACATTTGCATCATAAGCATTGGATGCCGCCGCCATCTGCCTCTCACTGTTCCATGCTTTTGCCAGCCTGCTTCGTTCCTGCTCCGCCTTTACAGCCTTTTCATCCAAAAGTTCCTGCTGCTGTCTCTTAGCCTGCGCCCGCTTTTCCAGATATTCTTCCAGCAGTTCCTTATTCCTGTCTTTCTGCCC
>VSNQ01000174.1 GCA_009774395.1 Lachnospiraceae bacterium | reverse complement strand
AGGAGGAAGTTTATGATAATTACAACAGGAAGCATTATACCCGATGATAAAGGAAATAAATATAAAGTGATTGACAGCATCAAACCAGGAGGATTTGGACAAGTCTTTTTATGTGAAAGAGAGACAGATAAAAAGAAGTTTGCGGTTAAGACAATGTTGAATGTATTTCCGTCTGCTGAAGAATATAATGCTTTTCAGAATGAATTGATGGCAGCAAAGGAAATTGAAGCTGATAATGTTATCATATATGAATTTTTGCATGATGGAAAAATGTTTGAAGAGTATTCTCCATATATCATTATGGAATTTGCAAATCAAGGATCATTGCAACAACTATTGGAACAAAAGAGGGAAACAAAGACATTTTTTACTAATAGCGAATTGACTCAAATGTTTTTACAGTTATCTTATGGAATGAAGTGTATAAATTCAGTTCTTGTACATAGGGATATAAAGCCAGATAATATCCTTATAGTAGATAATGTATTAAAAATTACAGATTTTGGTCTAGCTAAATATGCAGAAGCGACAACGAGAAGTGTGACATTTAAAGGTTATGGAACGAAAGAGTATTGTGCGCCTGAAGTTTGGAAGAATGAAAAAAATACAATATATATGGACATTTATTCAATGGGAATTGTATTCTATGAAATAGCAACATTGAGATATCCGTATACTGTTACAGGCGGGGATTATGCAGATGCACATTTGTACAAACCGGTGGAAAATCCAACAAAATATAATCCATCTATTAATCCTAAACTGGTATCGATAATCAATAAAATGTTACAAAAACCTAAAAGTAAGAGGTTTTCAGAGTGGCAAGAAATTATTGACATGTTAAGTAAAGATGATCTATTAGGTGCAAGTGATAGTAAAATAGTATCATTTGCACAGGCTGCAGTTAGTATGCAAAATGCAAAAGATAATGCGATACAAAAAAAGCAATCTGAGGACGAAAAGAAAAGGAATGAACGACAAAACCACGTTAAAAATATTATGTTCTATTTTAATGATATGATATTAGAAGAGATAAAAGAATATGTAAAAGTATTCAATTCACAATATGCATCAGGCGGTATTGATTTGAATTTAAGAAATTTTAAGTTGACTTCTGAAAGCAATTCAATAACTGTTACAATGCCGAATCATCAAAGGATTATCATTGAATTATCGGTAATTAATCCAGAGGATTTTACAGAGGTTGTTGGATATACTCAATGGAATGGCTATGGTATTAAAATTCCAACGGCTACCAGAGCCACAATTCCTATGTGTAGAAGAAAAAAAGTATTAGCATGGGGAAAAATAGAGGATGATAATGGTTTAGGATATAATATATTGCTGTTGGAAAACGGAATAGATGAATACGGTGACTGGTTTATTCTATATAATAAAAATTCAGGATTAGCAAGAAATCCTCGTCCAGAACCGTTTGCGTTTTCAGAAGATGAGTTGCCAAGAGAGCTTATGGTAATTGATGCAACACACATTTATATATCAGAGTTGCAAAAGTATGATTTTAGTAGATTTCAGGAACTGATAACAATGGGCAGTATTTATCACTAAGTAATAGAGATTTATTGAGGCGGAAGTAAAGACATTATGCGACTTCCGCTTTGCTATTTGAAATGTAGAATTGAAGAGTAAAAGTTTAAAAGAACATGAAGATATATTCATTATTGACCAGAGTAAAAAATTGTGAAAGAGAGGATGTATGAAACATGGCTGGAAAAATGTACTTGGCAATAGAAAGAAACCGACTTAAAGAGAGATTTGAAGGGACCGTTACTACGGCAATTTTGGAGGTTTTAGATAAAGAAACAAATGAAGAACATTTAGAGTCAATATCTAGAGTATTAAATAAGTTTAATGATGTTATTAAGCTGGTGGATGAATCAACGGGACTTAAACAGGATGATGATGAGTGGAAAACATATGAAGAAGAATCACATGAAATGTATATCAAAATTTTGCTGAAACAACTTAATAATTTATATATTCGATTTGGTAAATTGAGATTTTTGAAAGACTTTTCAGATGTTTATTGGAAACATAACCAGATTTTCATTTTAAATCTTTGGAAAGAATTGCCAGAAGGGAAAAGCGTTGCATCTAATGAAGCAAGTTTTATAAAATTGTTTGAGGATTTCTTTTCATCAACAATTAAAGCATTCCCTGATTTTATTGTGAAACAGTTGAGAGAGTTTCGTCATATGTATAGAGCCAGCGGATATGAAGTTTATGATAATTATAAGTATATCATGCCTGATCCGGCATACTGTCATGATAATCGCTGGAACGATGATGGTGTAGCGTTCCTTTACTTAGCATATGATGATGAAGGGATAGGCTATCAAAATATTAAATTAGCACAAAAAACATGTTTTGAGGAGCTAAGAGCAAAAGAGGGACAGGTATTATCGGTGTGTAAGTTTAAAGCAGTTCATAGGAGGATAAAAATATTAGATTTGTCTTTTGATGGAATTGATTATGAGGGGGAATTGAAAGGACTAAATAAGCTGGAAATTACTTACAAAGATATGATGTGGGAGGTTATTCAAAATAAACCTAAATTGCAAAAGAGAATGCTTGAATATGCAAAGGCAGGGAATGAAAAAGCATTTGCGGAGGAATTAGATAAAATTCAGAGAAAAATGGGTTTAGAATTAAAAATGCACCACGATATTCAGCTACAGCTTTCTAAGATATTGATTGGTAATATTTGTGATGCAATATTTTATGCTGTGGATAGAGAAGATGATCCTGAATTGGAGTCTTATATTCCATTTAGAGCATTTAGTAGGTATCTTATAGCAAAAGGGTTTGGAGGAGTAGCTTATCGAAGTACACGAATGGGAAAAATAGGATTACAAGGAAAGTGCCTTACACTTTTTGATAAAAATGATGCAACATTTATTAAAGGGGAGATGGAGGTGTATGAGTATCATAAAGATGGTTGCAAATTTGTAAAAAAATATTAATTGGTGATATTAGACCAGAGAATTAGACGTAATAGTCTGGAGAATATTTGGTGGAGTTGGTGGCAGAGTGATTTCTAAAGTTGTGTATGTGCTTTGGAAAAATACTTTATATTATGCCTTGTAGGTATGATATATAAATCAAAATAAGCATTAGACATTACACAAGGATAACGATAGAATAGTGCTGATACGGTATGATAGTATCAACTATTAGGTTATTACCTCATAACTAATTGTGCAATTCTCTATTGAAGGATTTAAGGATATAATGAAAGCGAAAAAATGAAATTTTTTTAGTCCATACTTGACAGAAGAATATCCGATCTGGTGGCATATTGCAGCGTGGTCGGTGGACGGGTTTGTTACAGCAAATGATTTTACAGGAAAAACAGTGATTCCGTTCTGCACCTCGTCCAGCTCCGATCTGGGAGAGAGTGGGGAGCTGCTTGCAGAAGCCGCTGGAACTGGAAACTGGCTGACAGGAGAGCGTTTTTCGTCGGGGGCTTCTGCAGAGGGCGTTCGGACATGGGTAGAGAGCTTGGCGTTGAAGTAAGATTGGATTAAAAGTCAAAGGAAAAGGCAGGTATACTTTTTATAATGTACTGGATAGTGAAGGACTATTTGAGGAGTGGTATCAAAGCTATCAAGGGGAAGCGTACAGGCGTGCGTATATGGAAGAGGCCATGACGAAAATTGGGGCATCTTCCTGGGAAATAACATTAGAAACAGAGGCTTTGCAGGGCGGCAGATAACTGATTAAACATGAAATGTATGTGCGGTAGTTTGGAGGAATGCAATGAAGGGACGCATAAAACAATTTGTGGAAAAACCAAAGATGGTTGGGAATCTGATTGGATTAACTGTATTGATTGGGCTGGCAGTGTGGTGTTTGCTTCTGGGTACGGCACAAGTACAGCCAGAGCTAGAAAAATCCAGTATTCCTCCATTGGCAGACGAAGTTGGCTATATCACGAAGGGAACAGAGGTCTATCGGGGTCTGGAAAAATCCGGTATTCCTCCATTGGCAGATGAAGTTGGCTATATCACGGAGAGAACAGAAGTTTATCGGGGATTTGTGGTTGACAATGTGCTCCATTCCGCAAATGAGGGTGATATTCATTATAATGTCTATATACCGGAAAGTTATGACGGCAGCACGTCATATGCCCTGTATTTCACACTGCCAGGTTATGAAGGTTTGTATTTTCAGGGCATCGCCGCCAATATCCATATGGAGGCATTTGGATTTGAGGCACAGAAATACAATGACAAAATGATTATTGTTGCGTCACAACTCAATGACTGGGTTGAAACGTCAGCAGACCAGACAATCGCACTGGTGGAATATTTCCTGCAGCGGTATAACATTGATTCATCGAAAGTGTATGGAAACGGCTATTCGGGCGGCGGTGAAACGATGTCTATCGTAATGGGGAAGCGTCCTGAACTGTTTACGGCATATCTCCATGTCAGCTCGCAGTGGGATGGTGAATATGAACCAGTGGTTAGACAGCAGCTTCCAATTTATTTTGCCATTGGCAGAAATGATGAATATTATGGTTCTGCGCCAACGCAGGAAGCTTATAATACTTTTTATGAGTTATATAAACAGCAGGAACTGACCAAGGCAGAGATTGATAAACTGCTTGTGTTGGATATTAAGGAAAAAGATTATTTTACAGAGCGGAATGCGCCAAATGAACATGGTGGCGGACTCTTTGCCTATGATGAGGAGATTATGGGGTGGCTGTTCTCAAAATAATGAATATATAATGGCGAGTGCTCAAATTTGCCAATAATGCCGACTTACGAGCGTAATTATCTTGAGTGATATGGTAAAACTTATCGCTCGTGAGGATAACAGAGGTATGGAATGAAGAAGATAAAAATATGGTGTATAACATTTCTTATTGTGTTGGGCAGTCACTATCGAATGTGCCAGTGATAAAACAGAGCCATATGCAATGAACAGCAGGGCAAAGAGCCATCATAGCGTGACCTGCGACAGCGTGAATTACCCCGATACAGAGATAAAGAAAATCTTCTGCGGCATAATGGAGCAGGAAACATTTAATGATGAATATTTTTTGAAGACCGTAGAGCGTATGGTGGTGCAGAAAACAGGGAGCATTGACTTCCATCTGAAAGACGGCACGGTCAGGCACTATGAAACATTAAAGCTCCGAAACAGCGTCCATAGAACAACCTCGACAGATAAATTCATTGGAAAGATTAAATGTGCATCATGCGGCAATCTGTACCACAGATATTCCTGCTATGGCACATATGTTTATTGGAAATGTTCAGGCAAGTCAAAGGCCAGGACAGAATGCTGTGGAAAAGACATGGCTGATTTCAATATCCGCAAGGTTTCCGCTTATATCTTGGGCATGGATGAATTTGACGGGGCAGAGTTTGAAAAACAGATTGAATGCATAACGGTGATTGAGGACGGCAGCCTGAAATTTAATTTTATGACGGGAGAGAAAAAAAGTGGCAAAAAGCGTGATCACAATACCTGCGACAAAGAACAGATTTACAGCAGATTCACTTGGCAGTCTGAAAAAGCGCAGGGTGGCGGCATACGCCCGTGTTTCCACCGACCATGAGGAACAGCAGAGCAGTTACGAGGCACAGGTAGATTATTACAAAAATTACATCAAAGGAAGGGATGACTGGGAATTTGTGTCAGTGTATGCTGATGAAGGCATAACCGGATGTAATACAAGGAAGCGCGACGGCTTTAACAAAATGGTGGAAGATGCCCTTGCAGGACGCATCGACCTCATCATCACCAAGAGCGTATCCCGTTTTGCAAGAAACACAGTTGACAGCCTTACCACCATCCGCAAGCTGAAAGAAAACGGTGTGGAGTGTTATTTTGAAAAAGAAAATATCTGGACATTTGATGGCAAGGGCGAGCTGCTCCTCACAATTATGTCCTCGCTGGCGCAGGAAGAGAGCCGTTCCATTTCGGAGAACTGCACATGGGGGCAGAGAAAGCGTTTTGCCGATGGCAAGGTAACGGTGCCGTTCAAAAGATTTCTAGGCTATGACAAGGGCGAGAACGGCAACCTTGTGGTAAACGAGGAACAGGCGAAAATTGTACGCAGGATTTACGGGCTTTTCCTGCAGGGGCGTTCGCCTTATGCGATTGCCAAGATACTGATGGCGGATGGAATCCCCCTCACCAGGCGGAAAGAAAAACTGGTCGGGCAGCACGGTCAAAAGCATACTAACAAATGAAAAATACAAGGGTGATGCACTCCTACAGAAAGTCTACACAGTGGATTTCCTTTCCAAAGAGAAAAAAGTCAACGAAGGTGAGGTGCCACAGTATTACGTGGAGAGCAACCATCAGGCGATCATCGCACCACAGGAATTTGACGCAGTCCAAAAGCAGATGGCAGTCAGACATTCAGGGAAGAACCGGCAGAGCTGTGTTGGCACTTTCTCAAGCAAAATAAAATGCGGTGACTGTGGGAGCTGGTACGGTTCCAAGGTATGGCATTCCACCAGCAAATACAGAAAGACAATCTGGCAGTGCAACCATAAGTTTGACGGTGGCGAGAAGTGCTGCACACCACATCTTGACGAGGAAACAATCAAGGAGCTTTTCATAAAAGTTGCCAATATCCTTCTGACTGAAAAGGATGAGATTATTGAGAACTTTAATTCCATCAGGGATACTCTCTTCGATGTGCGACCATTGGAAACGGAGCAGTCACAGCTTCAGGAAGAACTGAATGTGGTGGCTGAACTGATACAGCAGTGTATCAAAGAAAACGCACGGATTGCCCTTGACCAGAAGGAGTACCAGGAAAGATATGATGGGCTGGCAAAGCGGTTAGACAATGTACAGGAACGGCTGGATGAGGTAAGCCAGGGCATTACAGAAAAACAGGCACACAGGAAAAAAATAGAGTTGTTCCTTGACGGACTGCAAAAGCAGAAAGAACAGGTTATTGAATTTGATGAGGATTTATGGTACAGCTTGATTGAATATGTAACAGTTTTTGAAAAGGAAGATATCCGTTTTACCTTTAAGGACGGAACGGAAATAAAAGTGTAAGAAAAAAGTTCCCATTGTAAATTATGACAAATTGGGCTATAAGAGTTTTTGATATGATAGCTTTATAAGAACTGGTCTTGTAGAATGCCAGTTCTTATAATTAAAAAAATGGGAGGATATTCTATCAGACGAATAGAGGCTGTAAATTTTTCTGTGTCTATAGATGAAAAATCCTTCTGGTAAAATCCAGATATGTACAATACTGTGTCGA
>VSNQ01000173.1 GCA_009774395.1 Lachnospiraceae bacterium | reverse complement strand
TTAAGAATGATATTATAGTTACAGCTTTTAATTTTGATGAATATGAAAAACAATATTTACATAGTGCAGGGTTAATGGATATATTTGAAGTTTTTTCACTCAATTAAAATAAGGCTTAAATAATAAAAGAAATTAACATAATTTAGAAAAAAAAGCAGAAATTGTCTATACAATTTCTGCTTTTTGTATTATAATGGAATCAATTAGTGGATTACATAATATGTCAACAGAAATAGGTATATCAATATGGTCAGCAGGAGTTATCAAGAAAATACAGACAACACAGCCGCAAAAAGGCGTGTTCGATATGGCAGCTACAGCGAGGGGTACGACCCAAAAGCAGTAGAGCATGACTTGCTTACAATCCGCCAGTTAATGAAAGGCAGGAAAAAAATCACGATGCAGCTTGCGCAGGAGATTTATTATAAAATCAAGAGCGAAAATATTCAATTCCACAGTGATACTGGAGAGGATTTTCTGCATAAGCTGCTGCAAAATATGACCCAAGCGCAGATTCAGAAGATTGACAGGAACGTTCAGCGAAAGAAACAGCGCAGGAATCAAAAGAAACAGTTGTTATGGATAAATAAAAAAATAATTGTCGGGATGTTTACCATACAACTGATTTTATGTGTTGTCTTTTTAAATTGGAATCTGATACTGGATTTCCGAACAAACTATGAAACCAGCAGGCTTCAGGCGAAAATCGGAAGCCAAAATACCGACTTTGCAAAAAAAGGAACAGAGCAGGAAGTACAAAACGCAGAAGTAGGAACAACACAAGAATCACAGCGAACGGGAACAGAACAGGAAAGGCAAACCGCAGCAGGGACAAAGCAGGAAGCACAGCAAACAGAGGCAGAACAAGAAGGGCAAGCCACGAAAGCCGGAACAGAACAAGAAGGGCAAGCAATAAATACTGGGACAATACAATCGTCGCAGCAAACGATACAGTCAGCAAATGCCCAAGTCAATCAAAATGAAAAGACAGCTGCAGAACAAGAAAATTCAAAAATAACACCCACTATATTAGAAAAATTTAGGGTGTTATATCATGAGAACCCTGATTTCGCGGGCTGGTTGAAAATCGGCGGTACGAAAATTGACTATCCAGTAATGTCACGGGCAGGAGATAACAACTATTATTTAGATAAAAATTTCACACATCAGAAAGATAAAAACGGGCTGTTAATCTTAGATTACCGCAGCGATGTGCTGGCAGAGAAGCAAAATATTATTATTTATGGTCACAATATGAGAACAGGCGTTATGTTTGGGACGCTAAAGCAATATAAGGATAAGAACTTTTGTGAAGCGCACCCTACCATTCAGTTTGACAGCCTTTATGAAGAAGGTGAATATCAAGTGGTTGCGGCGCTGCTTTCGGAGGTTGCATATGAGGACGAAGATGTATTTCGGTATTATGATGCAATTGATATCAGCACAGAGGAAAGCTTTCAAGCATTTAAGAATAATATTTATCAAAATGCAATCTATACTATCGGCGACGAGTTGCAGTACGGGGATTCCTGCTTGGTATTGTCTACCTGCGATAATTATAAGGAAGACGGACGCTTCGTCGTTGTAGCGAAAAAGAAAAAATATCTTTAGAAAAAGCGATATTAATAAAAATGGAGGTTAAACTTATGTATCGGAAATTAAAAAACATACTTGGAGTAAGCCTAATGGTGCTGGCGGTTTTGCTTGCGCAGATACCAATGCCTGAAGCACAAGCGGAAATTGAAAATGCCAGTGCAGTACAGCAGGATATAGTGCAAAGCAGCACAGTTACAGTTACCTTTAGCATGAACGGCGGAAATTTTTATGGCACTTACAATGATTATGAGTTTAAAAATCAGTCGCCAGTGCTTGTTTTGGACAGCAAAGAAAAGATTGCAAGTTTTCCGTCTGATAAAGGCGCATCTTACAATAGCTACAAAACCGATAAGGAAACTTGGTATACAGACAAAGAGTGTTTGACGGTATTTGACAAAGAAAGCGAAATAACCAAGAGTGTGACTTTGTACAAAAAATGGTATCATATCACCTCTGACGGAACAACACTTGCAGACAAAGGGTTTTATATAAGTCCTGATGGAACGGTACTTTATAAGTATGACGGAAGTGAAATTAATGTCGAGATACCAGACACTGTTACCACCATTGCAGCGGGCGCATTTGAAGCATTGGAAGAAGTGCGTGGAATAACACTTCCTCCCAATATTGAAAGAATTGATGACAATGCGTTTTCAGGAGCAGAAAGCGGAGAAAAGATAATTTACGTCTATGATTCCCAGACAGAGCAGTCAAAGCGCTTCGGCAAAACTTTAGATGATAAATATGAGCAGCTTGTATACAGTGAATATTTAGATAAAGAAAAAGTAGAGGAAATGGTTGGCATAAACTATTCCGGAACCGAAGAACAGAAAGCAGAAGATACATCTGAAAATACGAATGCGAATGAGAACACAAATTCTGTAAAAACGAAGGACACTACAGCAAATACAGATTCTTCAAAAACGGGGGATGCTGTAACAATAGCACCAAGTGAAACATCCAAAGATACAGAAAAAACGGAAGAAGCTTCTGGTAAAAAAGAAGAAACCTCCCAAAATAAAGAATCAAAAGCTGAAATGAAAGAAGAAACCTCCCAAAATGAAGAAACCGCTAACAACAATAATGATGCTACTAAAAATAAGGAAACTTCCAATAATAAATCAACGGATACTTCTAAAAATGAAAATCAAGAAAACGCTAACGATAACGCAAATAATACATCCAATAAAGAGGAAACTTCTGAGCAGGAGGAGTCCCCAAGAAAAGAAGAAACTTCCAAAGACCAAGAACCTTCTAATAATAAAACAACCGATAAAGGAAAAACAGACAATAAAACAACAGACGACAAAACCAGCGATAAAGAAACAGCTAACAAAGAAACAACTAACGAACAAGAAACAACAACAAACGGCGATTCAGCAAAAGAAGATTCTTCTTCCAATGAAATAGAATCTTCAAATAAGGAATCTTCATCTTCCAATACCAATCCAACTTCCAGTGAAGAAGGTTCCAGCACGAATTCATCCTCCAATGAGGAAGAATCATCACAGCAGCCAACTTCTGGTGAAGAAGGTTCCAGCACGAATCCATCATCCAATGGGGAAGAATCATCACAGCCGCCAACTTCCGGTGAAGAAGGCTCCAGTGCAAATCCGACCAATGAGGAAGAATCATCACAGCCGCCAACTTCCAGTGAAGAAAGCCCCGGTACAAAGCCTTCCGAGAAGCCTGAAACGCCCTCCTCACCCGGAGTGATTGAGATTGATCCGGACAAGAAATATACAGTAACCTTTAAAACAGGGATTCCAGATGTTTCTGGTGAAAAACGTGAGGTATTCAATGGACGCACGATTTCTGAAATGGTTTCTGTTGATGGGAAACAACCAACTCTGCTGAAAAAAGACGAATTTGCATTATTGAAAGATGATGGCAGCAAAGAAACCACCTATACATTTGAGGGCTGGTATAAAGATGCGGAATATACTGTTCTATGGGACTTTGCAAATGATACTGTGGAGAGCGATATCACGATCTATGCAAAGTGGAATGCGCAAGCAAAGGCATATTATTCTGTTACTTTTAAGGCAGAGGGAGCAAAAAATATTCCCGATCCTATTAAAGTGTATGAAGGAGATAAGCTGAAAAAGCCTTCTAAAAACCCGAAGATTGCCAATAAGGAATTTAAAGGCTGGTATACAGGCGAAGCAGAATCCGACAAAAAGTTTTCTGGCTGGAATAAGCCTATTAAAGAAAATATTACATTGTATGCAAGATGGGAAGAGAATGGATATTCCGTAACCTTTGATATGAACGGCGGCGGCTTTACTGGTAATTATAACGGCGGTGCGTACAACAATGCTTCTAATATTAAAACAAAGGTTGCGCTGGGCAAAGGAATTGATTCCGCAGCCTATCCCGAAAGTGTTACTTCGGCAAATATGAAATATAATAATTATAACACAGATTCCAATTGGTACACAGATAAGGAGTGCTTAGCACCTTATTCTAAGAAAAATTCCAACGGAAGCGATAAGGTATTAGAAAAAGATATTACATTGTATAAAAAATGGTATTATACCAATTCCGGTTTTACAATGAATCCAAATGGTGCGGTGTTGTATAAGTATAACGGAAGTTCAGAAAATGTAGTAATCCCAAGTACGATTACCACAATTGGTGAGAATGCATTTTCAAATTTAAATGGCATTGCAAGCATTACGCTGCCGGAAAAAATTGCGGATGTGCGTTCCAATGCATTTAGTGGTTTGGAGAAGGTTTCCAAAGATATCACGATAACAGCGCCTGCCAACGCTGAAAATGCGCAAAAGAAAGCGCAGGAGTTGGCAAAGCAATATAAGCATCTTGTATACAAAAGTCCAGATAAGAATGCAAGCTCTAATAAAAATGAGAAAAGCAGCAATGAAACGGTCAGCGTAGTAGATGCTGGAACAATTAAGCTTGGCGCTTCCGGCGTCGGAAATAATAACAGTAGTAATAATCAAGAAAAGACAACCAATAAAAATAATAACACCAGTAAGATAACAGTTGGTATTAATGATAATGGCAAGTCTATATTGGGGAGTACAGCACAGCAGATAAGCAATGCAGTTACCCTTGCCAATGCGCAAGCACAGGCAAACGCTGCAAAAGCCGCTGTTATAATTGATCCCAATACTGGTGCGGCTGTAAATACTACGGGTATGGAGGAAGGTAGTCATACATCCGCAAATACAGCAAGTCCATCCCAGACTTCCGGAGCTGCATCGGGTGTAGCACAAACCACAGGTGGCACAAAAAATGCGTCGTCAGCTTCCAGCAATAATAAAACTGGGACGGCTTCCAACGCAGCAGCATCACAAACAACAGTTCGTAACTCAGCAGCGGCAGCAAGTGCACCGCGAAGCAATGAACATATTAAAGACGCAACCCCGAAGACAGGCGATCCAATACAATATCGTATGTTATTGGTATGCTGCCTGTTCTCCATCGGTGTGCTGCTTCTTCTTACAGGAAACGGAAATAAGAAGAAAGCTGCTGCATCTTAGGAAGTTCTTCAGGGTCTGCATATTTCTGTATTACAGAATAAATTAGTTCCACTTCATTTTTTTCAAAAGAAATGTTGTTCTCTTTGCTAAACTTTGTTAAGGTAAGCATAAAGGACATCATTTCTTTTTTGTCTGCGAAATTTACTTTCTGACTCTGAATAAACAGTTTTTCCAAAAAAGTAAGTTTTGATTTGTCAATACCTTTTAAAGCAGGATCGCTCATCCAACGATTATCGGCTTCCATAACAATCACTCTCCCTAGATAAAAAATTAAAAAACTATTTTAACGAATTGAATAACTGCATCATATCATTGATATCCTCTGCATTTAGATTTCCCATTCCTTCCATATTTGGCAAATTGCCTAAATTTGCCAGATTTCCAAGGTTTGCCAGATTGCCCAAGTTTCCTAGAGTGCTCATATCAGACCCTAAATCCATATCGGGATTCATACTTTGTATTAATTCTATCATTTGCTGCATTTCCCGCATATTTTTCATCGTGCGGAAAGCAGATAAAATCTGATGAAAGCTTTTCTCCTCATTTGGTGCAAGATATTGGTGCACTGCATGGTAAATCCGTTCCAAATTAGCACTGATATCAGGTGGTTCTTGCTGTGACATAGAACTACCCTGTGTAGCAGAACTGCCGCCGTTTTTATCAAACTTTGCCTCCGAAGAACCCTCGGATTTCGGCTCTTTTTGCGATTCAGAAGAATTACATGACAAAATCCCCTGATGCATTGGTGAATTGCCAGAATTTATCAGGGAAAGTGTATGTTTTAATTCCATATATTTAATTATAGCAGGCAGCATTTGAGAACTGCCAGATTCCATAAAGGGGAGCAGAGATTTTAAAATCTGGATATGATTGTTCGTATAAAAATGGTCAAACGCCAGTACATAATCATTATCCTCCATAAATATAAGCCCCCAATCTACGAATATTTATAAACAAGCCTCATACGATATAAAATAACGATATATGCACCATAAATGCAGCGCATAAATCCGTATATTAATATATGAAGCGATACAATCACATATGCAAAAGCGAAAGCAAATACATTTGCAATTCGCTTTTGCGTTTGGTAAATAGAATCAAGAGGATCTGCGCCGGCAAAGACGCCGGCGCTTTCCTCTAGCAGAGCGAATGCCTTTAGAAATTAGCAGCAGCCACAGCCATTGTTATTCCCACATCCGCAGCCACCGTTGCCGTTGCCGCAGCAGCACAGAAGAAGCAGAATCCAAATCCAGCTCCCGCATCCGTTGCTCTCGCCACAGCCGCATCCGCCACCGAAGTTGCTGATACCACATCCGCCATTACCGTTACCATTGCCGCAGCAGCACAGAAGGAGTAGAATCCAAATCCAGTTGCCGAATCCGCCGAATCCGCATCCGTTATCACAGTTTGTAGGTTGGTTGCATCCACAGTTGCTTGCTTGTAAATCACTCATTGTAAAATACCTCCGAAAGAAGCTTTTTTCTATACTATATGACCGATTCCAAAATGTGTTACTGTTGTGACGCAAAGAATCAAAAAAAATTTTGATTAAATTGTAATAAATAATGCAAAAATACTTGAAATAAACTGAAAATATAGTACAATATAATATATATGTCAACTAATTAAACATATTATTTATGTAAATCTGAAAATAGTACAAGAAGTGAAAAGCAATGAGAAAGGGAGAAAAAATGGCGGAATTACAATGGACCATTGAGGGCAGGCGCTTCCGAAGCCAGGAGGAGTATATGGCGGCACTAAGGGATAAAGAGCTCATTGATTCCATTACCAGTAATTTGAACTTGGACGACCCAAAGGACATCGAGAAGCTGTACATGGAATTAAAGAATGGGAAATACGAATTTGAATCCGTCGTAGGCAGACAGTTTGACGATAACGTCTATGAACTGTATGAGCGGATACGGCAGGAACGCCAGCGCAAAGAGGAGGAGAAAAAGCAGAAAGAAGAGAAGCGTAAGGCCCGCAAGCAGGTCAAAATGATGGGGAAAGTTAAGACAAAGAGGAGGAGCAAGACGCTAGGGCAAGCTAAGACGATGGGGCAAGTCCAGACGATGGGGCAAGTCCAGACGATGGGGCAAGCTAAGACGATGGAGCAAGACAAGCATTGCGTGCAACCTAAAATGGAGGGTCAAGATAAGAAGGAGGT
>VSNQ01000172.1 GCA_009774395.1 Lachnospiraceae bacterium | reverse complement strand
TTAAAGTTACCCTTTTTTCCGAAAAACATGTCAAAATCTTTTTCAAAAAGTTCTTGACATATCACCAGAATGCTTTGATTATTTTGTTTGTGTATATAAAAAGGACTCTATCCTTTGTTTGGGATAGAATCCTCTGAAAAAACCACGAAAAAAGGGGAAAACTCTTAAATGAATTTTCCCCTAATCGTTAAAGATAGATTTTACAAACGAAATCCTCAAAGCGGTTCGCCTTTGTGTACTCCGGACGATGTGCCATAAAATCATTCACATCAGCTCTGGTTATCAGATACTCCGTAAAGTACATATATTTGTAATCTACTTTCCTACATTGTTTATCGCCGCCTGTGCCGCCGCCAATCTAGCAATTGGTACTCTAAACGGTGAGCAGGACACATAATCCAAACCTATCTTATGACAGAACTCTACGGAAGAAGGATCTCCGCCGTGCTCGCCGCAGATGCCTACATGAAGCTTCGGATTTACTGGCTTGCCAAGTTTCAGAGAAAGCTCCATCAACTTACCAACACCTGTCTGGTCAAGTTTTGCAAACGGATCATTCTCGAAGATTTTTGTATCATAATAAGCATTTAAGAACTTACCAGCATCATCTCTTGAGAAGCCAAATGTCATCTGTGTCAGATCATTTGTACCGAAGCAGAAGAAATCAGCCTCCTTAGCGATCTCATCTGCTGTGAGCGCTGCTCTTGGAATTTCGATCATTGTACCTACTTCATACTCTAACTCAATACCTGCTGCTGCGATTTCAGCATCTGCTGTTTCAACAACAACTTTCTTAACAAATTTAAGCTCTTTAACTTCACATACAAGAGGAATCATTATCTCAGGTTTTACTGCCCAATCTGAATGAGCCTTCTTTACCTCGATTGCCGCACGAATAACTGCCTTTGTCTGCATCTTAGCAATCTCTGGATAAGTTACAGCAAGACGACATCCTCTATGACCCATCATCGGGTTAAACTCATGCAAAGAAGCAATCAGTGTCTTGATTTCCTCAACAGACTTGCCCTGTGCATTTGCAAGCTTCTCGATGTCAGCTTCCTCAGTTGGAACAAACTCATGAAGAGGCGGATCAAGGAATCTAATTGTAACAGGATTTCCTTCAAGAGCCTCATATAGTGCCTTGAAGTCACTCTGCTGGTAAGGCAGGATCTTCTCAAGCGCTGCTTCTCTCTCCTCAACAGTATCAGAGCAGATCATCTCACGGAATGCAGCAATTCTGTCCTCTTCAAAGAACATATGCTCTGTACGGCAAAGACCAATGCCTTCTGCACCAAGCTCTCTAGCCTTCTTTGCATCTGCCGGTGTATCTGCATTTGTTCTTACCTTCAATGTTCTATACTTGTCAGCCCATGCCATAACTCTGCCGAACTCACCTGCGATCTGAGCATCAACAGTAGCGATTTGACCATCATAAATATTACCAGTTGTACCATCAATAGAGATGTAATCTCCCTCATGATACTCTTTTCCTGCCAATGTGAACTTTTTATTCTCCTCGTCCATAGCAATGTCACCGCATCCGGATACACAGCATGTACCCATACCACGTGCAACAACGGCTGCATGTGATGTCATACCACCACGAACTGTAAGAATACCCTGAGAAGCCTTCATACCAGTAATATCTTCTGGTGATGTTTCAAGACGTACAAGAACAACCTTCTCGCCTCTCGCATTCCAGTTTTCAGCATCTTCTGCTGTAAATACAATCTTTCCACATGCAGCACCCGGTGAAGCGCCGAGTCCCTTGCCTGCCGGTGTAGCAGCCTTTAATGCTGCAGCATCAAACTGTGGATGTAATAAAGTATCAAGGTTACGAGGGTCAATCATAGCAACTGCTTCTGCTTCCGTCTTATGTCCCTCATCTACTAAATCGCAGGCAATCTTCAAAGCTGCCTGTGCAGTTCTCTTACCATTGCGGCACTGTAACATATAGAGCTTCTTGTTCTCAACTGTGAACTCCATATCCTGCATATCATGATAGTGATTCTCAAGTGTTTCACATACCTTGATAAACTCCGCATATGCCTCAGGGAACTCCTGCTCCATTTGTGCGATTGGCATCGGTGTACGAACACCAGCAACAACATCCTCGCCCTGTGCGTTCTTTAAGAACTCACCCATAAGCTTCTTCTCGCCTGTAGCTGGATCACGTGTAAATGCAACACCTGTACCAGACTCATCATTTAAGTTACCAAATACCATAGGCATTACGTTAACTGCGGTACCCCATGAATAAGGAATATCATTATCGCGACGATATACATTTGCACGAGGGTTGTCCCATGAGCGGAAAACAGCTTCAATAGCAAGCTTTAACTGCTCTACTGGATCAGAAGGGAAATCTTTACCTAACTGCTTCTTATATTCAGCTTTAAACTGCTCTGCTAAAGTCTTTAAATCTGCTGCTGTAAGGTCTACGTCAAACTTAACACCTTTTTCCTCTTTCATCTTGTCGATAAGCTGCTCAAAATACTTCTTACCTACTTCCATAACAACGTCTGAGAACATCTGAATGAAACGTCTGTAAGAGTCATATACAAAGCGCTCAAATGCAGGATCCGGATTGCCCTTAATCATTGCATCTACTACTTCGTCATTTAAACCAAGATTTAAGATAGTATCCATCATACCCGGCATAGATGCACGGGCACCTGAACGTACAGAAACAAGCAGAGGATTCTTCAAATCTCCGAATTTCTTTTCGTTGACTTTCTCCATCTCTGCTACGCCGTCCATAACCTGAGCCATAATCTCATCATTGATCTTGCGTCCATCTTCATAATATTGTGTACAAGCTTCTGTTGTAATTGTGAAACCCTGTGGTACAGGCAGCCCGATGCTTGTCATCTCTGCAAGGTTTGCCCCCTTGCCACCAAGAAGATTCCGCATGCTCATGTCGCCTTCTTTAAATGAATACACCCACTTTTTACTCATTGTTCTTCTCCTTTACTGAATTGCTTACTTTTGCAGTACCCATTATTTTATACCCTTTATGCCAAATGGTATTGGGTATTTTCCGTCTGTCCAATCAAAATCAGAACACCGATTCTGATTCATTTGAACCTGCATGTATAAATGATAAACATAATATGTTCAATTGTCAATAATTTATCAAGGAAAAAATTAAATATTTTAGAAAATTCTTCCAATATAATGCTGTAATGTCCGTTTCCCTATTTATACTGCTTAACAGTTAAAATTTCCGAGTAACCTGACTCCATAACGCCAGTCATATACGTTTAACCAGTACAGTATGGTAAATTCTGGCGTTATGCAGTATATAATGTGCTGAAACCACGCCTTTTTTGGTATATTAAAACGACAAAACCTGCCAACATCATAAAATTTATGTGGTCTGTTACAATATTGCAAAAGATTTTTTTTCTTTGTCAAAGAAATAGACAGAATAGGAAAGCACGTCCTCTGTTTCGACTTGTGTGTCATTTACTTCCTGTACCATACGTTTAATATCTTCTGATTCCTCCGTTCCATGTGTGGGCAGCAGTAAGACTTCATGAACCGACGAGGGAATAATATACAAATCACTTCCAACTGCCTGTGCAAAATCTCGAATTAATTCTGGATACAGTATACAGGAAGCTCCAAATAGACGATTTTTATTGCTTAACACATAAACAGGAACCGTATTATTTATTGCCTGTCCAATATCTTCTTCCTTGTCCGGAATATATTCGCAAAGAACTTCCTGCATATTTTTAATTTCATAAGGATTTAAAACAGATGCGTTTTGCTGTGCTTTTTGATAAAGTGTTTCTACAGAAATGCCCCAGATTTGCAGATGTGCATTGTGAATCAGAATTGTTGCGTTACCGAAATTTTCTTCTGTTATTAAGAATTGGAACACTATCGACAAATCATAAAACGGTATATGTGGAACATCTTTGAGCAATTCCTGATTTTTTTCGGTATTAATTAATTTAAATACAATTCTATTTTTAACCATATCAAAGTTTAGGAATTGACGCACATCTACTGTCCTGTTTACCCGATTTCTTTCATACACTTCCATTACGTCATCTATCACCATACCCAAAGTTGCTTGACCACTTTGATATGCTTCAAAATAAGCGTTGAGATAAATTGTTGGCGAAATATTGCTGTCATCCTGCATTACTGTTAATCCGCTTAATATTATACCGTTGTTTTTCCTTACATCTTTTAACCGAACATGGTAATTTTTTCCCGCCCGCTTTTCAATTTCATTCTTCACAATTGTTGTAAAATTTATAAATTCCATAATAATCATCATTCCTTTCGTTGATTCCCCAAATATGTTGTCTGCAGTAAAGCAATTCATCTATCAGAAAACGAATTTCCTTCGTTCTTCCATTGTTAAATAATTTATACTCACAAACAATCAATGTTTCCATAACTTTCAAAATATTTTTATTCACAAACAATCAATGTTTCTATTCCAGATATTTTTACTCTCGAACAACCAATGTTTCCATAACTTTCAAAATATTTTTACTTTCAAGTTCTCAGTGTTTCCATAACACTCAGGATATTTTTACTTTCAAGTTCTCAGTGTTTCCATAACACTCAGGATATTTTTACTTTCAAACTCTTATGTTATCATAGTGTTCAAGATATTTTTACTCATAAACACTCCATGTTCTATAACTTTCAAGATATTTTTATTCCCGAACACTCCATGTTTCCATAGCATTCAGGAAATTTTCACTCTCGAACTCTCGATGTTTCCATAGCATTCAATCTGGATTCTAGGAAACGTGACGAGGCAAAACTGTCAACAGCTTGATTTATAAGAGTTTCAGCATAAATTCTCGTCATAATTGAGTGTTTCATAAACATGACGAGAAATGGCTTATTTCAGACATTTATGAACACGTCGTCATGTAAATTCGAGAATCCAGGATTCAAGTCAATAACGTCCGTAAGTTAATATTACCATCAAAGCGTTGAACTGATCGAAATAGGTTTTCTTTTCCATGCTTTTTAGATATCCTGCAAAAAATTCTGCCACGAAAAAAAGACAACACAAAAAAGATTTTCTAAATATATCAAAAAATCGTTTTTTCGTTGTCTTAATATTTTTATTTTACTTCATTTTCCACAGCTTATTATCGCAGTTTCACTTAAAGCTTATTATCATAACTTCTCTTTGCTTAAATATTTTCGCTTAAAAAGCACTACAAAAATAAGCGGATTCTGTTATTCTTTCCACAAATAATTTTAACATAAAACAGCATTATAAATTTAAAGATCTCTTACAATATCGTACTGCACATTATATCCCATTAATTATACACGAGAAAGATATTCACCGGTTCTTGTATCAATTTTAATTATATCATTCTGCTCTACAAACAGGGGAACGTATACAACTGCTCCGGTTTCTACGGTTGCCGGCTTCGTTGCACCCGTAGCGGTATCACCCTTAAAACCCGGCTCTGTATCTGTAATTGCCAATTCCACAAACAAAGGCGGCTCGATTGCAAAAACATTACCATTGTGTGAGCATACTTTTACCATTTCCTGCTCTTTTACAAACTTTAGGGCATCGCCGATTTTCTCTGCGTTCAATCCAACCTGCTCATAATTCTCTGTATCCATAAAATAATACAGGTCACCATCCTCATACAGATATTGCATATCTTTCCGGTCAATTCGTGCCTGCGGACATTTCTCTGTAGGACGGAATGTTTTCTCCACTACACCGCCGTTAATAATATTTTTAAGCTTTGTACGAACAAATGCAGCACCCTTGCCCGGTTTCACGTGCTGAAACTCGATAATTTGATAAATACTATTTTCGTATTCGATCGTAATACCATTTCTAAAATCGCCTGCTGATATCATAAAAATTATTCCTCCTAATATTCACTTTTCGCATTTACAATCCATTGACCATTTTATAACAAAATCAGATACATTTCAACTATTATTTTTTACATTTCGCAAATTCATCAGAAAACAGTTAGTATAGGCAGCTTAAATGCTATGAAAAGTAATAATCGAGTAGGGAAGTGTCCTTCTCCACTACTCGCCGCGTTGGGCGTCCGTCTGCTTGCTGACATATTTCCTTTGGACGCCCGTGTGCATAAAAACTGAAAATTCTTATGCAAAAATTCTAATAAATACTAAGGAACTGTCAATCAATTACTCATGACAATTACTTGTCTAAATGTTCATCTGCGGCATCAGATAATCTTGACATAAGGCATTGCCCTTTATGCCCTTGCCTCCTATGCCTGCGATTTGTTCTTTGCAGCGAAACATTGATACAGCGTAATTGCCACAAATAATTCCTTAACAGTTCCTAAGGAACTGTCAATCAATAACTCACCAATTTGACTTGTCTAAATATCCATCTGCGGCATCAGATAATCTTGACGTAGCCCGCTCCGCCTGCGATTATCTTCTTTGCAGATGAATATTGATACAGCGTCAAATTAACTAGTTATTTATTTACAATTCCTAAGTCAATGCCCTTGTACGGTAAAGAAGTATAGTAAACGAATTATACCTTTGCGTTTTGCATCCAAATCTAATTGAATACACAGCAGATACAAAAAGTCAAAACGCAAATACAAAATGCGTTTACTATAAGTAACCAAAAACAAGAGATAGACCGCCAGCACCACACTATTCCGAACCAAAGAGCAAAAGACAAGCACCGTGGAAATGTGTATTACTTTCTATTCTGTCATGGAAAAGTCTGTTCACAGAACATGGAAAAGCGAAAGGGCAGCTTTCTCACATTCAGCAAACAGACTTTCCCACAACTCCATAAAAAGCAAGTTATGCACATTACGCACAGTGCCGACTACTACGGAATCCCTCTTTATCTCCACACAAATTATTTCTTTTATGACATATTTCATCTTGCGTCAATAGAATAAATAAGCTGGATTATTTTTTCCTTTGGGGTAGAAAAATTATTCTTAATCCAAAGTGAGATTATTGAGAGGCAGCCTTGAATATGATATGTCGCCATATAGAGCATTTCTTCTGAAACGGAAGATATATTTTCTTCTTGCATCCATATTTCAAGATATTTTTCTTCGATGATGTCATACATATGCTCTTGAAATTTGTGGTCAATTCCCTTTCCGAAAAAAAGCAGGCGGCTTAGGGCAGGATTTTCATAAATATAATCAATAATGGAATTATAAATATTTTCGTAATGACCTGCTGGATTATCGTTAATAAATTTAGTGAACTCAGATATAGCGTCATGTTCCATTTGCTCATATAAGTCATACACATCATGGTAGTGCGAATAAAAAGTAGCTCTATGTATGTCTGC
>VSNQ01000171.1 GCA_009774395.1 Lachnospiraceae bacterium | reverse complement strand
GATGCTTCTCCAGTTAAAGAGATTATCGCACAGATTTCGGGACTTGTAAAAACGCTAGATTATTCATCGCTTACGTTCAATTGATATCTGTCAGCAGAAGCTGATGGATACCCAGTTCTTGAGTAGGGAGAAGATAGATCTTCTAGATGAATCTTTTCTACTTGATTGTATAAAAACCGCGTACTTGGAAAAATGCGCCGAAAAAATTCATAAAAATTATACAAATGTGATAAAAATTAGCTTTCGGTCACTTAAAAAGTTGAAGTAATTAACTAATTGTGATATCTTGAATATACGAAGAAAATTTTTGCAATAGATTGCTTAAATAAAATTAAAATTAGGAAAATCTTAGATAGGGGGAAACAATGAAGTTTCAGAATAGGAAGTTACAAACATTAAGCGGTACATGGAAGATGCGTCCGCAGATATACGATGATAGCTGCTATATGGAGCAGTTTCAGTTAGCGGATTCTTATTTGGTTGAAGTACCCGGTTCTGTGTTATCGGCACTTTGTGATACGGGGGCAATTGGTGAGCAGTATCAAGACCCTTATTATCGTGATAATGAATATGCGCTGCGGGAACTGTTCTGGCAGGATTACTGGTTTGAGCGGGATTTTGAAGTGGGTCAGAAACTGTTGGAAGCACAGGAGATAGAGCTTGTCTGTTTTGGGTTAGATACTTTGACAGAAATTTATATGAATGGAGAACTGCTTGCCAAAACGGATAATATGCATCGAACATGGCGCTTTTCTGTAAAAGAGATGTTAAAGGCAGGGACAAACCATATTCAAATTCGTTTTCTCTCTACACTGCGTTATATTCAAAATTATCAGGCACAGGAACATAAAGAAATTCATTGCGATGCAAGCGGTGCAATCAGCGGAAACCAATATCTGCGCAAGGCGCATTCTATGTTTGGCTGGGATTGGGGCGCACAGCTTCCAGACGCGGGAATTTTCCGTGAAATCAGGCTGGAGGCGTACAGTGTTGCAAGGCTTGAGAGCGTTCAGTATACACAGTGTCATAGAGCGGATGGAAGTGTTCTTTTAACAGTGGAACCAGAAATTGTATGCCTGTCGAAATATCAAGCTACAGAAATACCATATTTTGTAAATGTGATTTTGCGCGATCCCAATGGTGTCGTCATTGCAGAGGGGGTTGAAACTTCTGTTTTTACCATTGAAAAACCACAGTTATGGTGGGCAAATGGACTAGGGGGACAGCCATTATATACAGTAGAAACAGAGCTGTTAGTAAATGGAAACTGTGTACAGCGGCGTGTAGATTCTATTGGGCTTCGGACATTTACAGTAAGCCGTGAAAAAGATCAATGGGGCGAAGAATTTGCATTTATGATAAATGGTGTGAAATTTTTTGCAATGGGTGCAGATTATATTCCGGAGGATTGTATTTATAGCCGTATTACACCGGAACGCATAGAATATTTAGTGAAAAGTGCCGTAAGGGCAAATTATAATTGTATCCGTGTATGGGGCGGCGGTTATTATCCGTCAGATACTTTCTATAATTTATGCGATCGTTATGGATTAATTGTCTGGCAGGATTTAATGTATGCCTGCAATGCATATGATTTAACAGAGGCATTTGAGGAAAATATTGTTGCAGAAACATTGGACAATGTGAAGCGCCTGCGCCACCATGCATGTCTTGGACTTTGGTGCGGCAATAATGAATTGGAATCGGCATGGGATCATTGGGGAAATTTCCTGGAGCAGACGCCATATATTAAAGCGGATTATATTAAGCAGTTTGAATATGTGTTGCCCAAAGCAGTACGAGAGGCAGACAAGAATACTTTTTACTGGCCTTCATCGCCGTCGTCAGGCGGATGCTTGGATAATCCTGATGATGAAAACAGGGGAGATACACATTATTGGGAGGTTTGGCACGGGCAGAAGCCATTCTCAGATTACCAAAACCACTTTTTCCGATTTTGCTCGGAATTTGGTTTTCAGTCCTTTCCGTCTTATAAAACGGTATACACATATACCAACGAGGAGGATCGCAATATTTTCTCACAGGTAATGGAGAGTCATCAAAAGAATGATGCTGCCAACGGGAAAATGCTTTATTATCTCTCTGAAAATTTCCGGTATCCGAAGGATTTTGAAGCATTGCTGTATGTTACACAGGTGCTGCAGGCTGTAGCGGTAAAATCTGGTGTAGAACACTGGCGCAGAAATCGTGGGCGCTGCATGGGTGCGCTGTATTGGCAGATGAATGACAATTGGAGTGTGGCATCGTGGTCAAGCATTGACTATTATGGCCGTTGGAAAGCACTGCATTATCGTGCGAAGGAATTTTACGCATCTGTAACAGGAAGTTTGGTGCGGATAGCCGATAATGACAGTAGTGTCAGCAATGGGGGAGAGCATTTTAGTGCGGCTGCTGCATGGGTGGCAAATGAAACAGCGCAGGCAGTTTCCGTAAATGTGAGTCTTTCTTTAAAAACATTAGATTTACAGACCATTCGTGAAGCGAGCAAGGAAATTTTAGTTCCTGCATTTACCAGTGTATTGGCAGTTGAAGAGGATTTTAGTGCATGGGTTCAGCGGCAGCCAAGGATAATGGTTCCACCTTCGCAGAAGCGAGTAGAGAGATCAAATACAAATACACTGCAAACAAAAAAATTATATGCTAAAAAAGATGTATTTGTCGAGGCAGTATTTACGTATACCGATGGCAGAGTACAGGTAGAGAGTGAAACACTACTGCCCTACAAATATATGGATTTACCAAAATGCAGCGTGGAGTATACAGTTTGCGCAGTACAGCAGCAATCAGGCAGTACAGGGTATTGTATTGAACTTGTGAGCAATGTGTACGCAGCATTTGTGGAATTAGATTTTGATGATGCAGATGTGATTTTTTCAGATAATTATTTTAATATTACAAAGAAAGAATCGAAATATGTATATTTCTATCAAGAAGATATCCTGAATGGAGAATTTCAGAATGCTGAAGATGTAAAGCAGCGTCTACGAGTGCGAACGCTGTGGGATAGTTATACAGAGCGTCGAGAAGATTGATGCTAAGTATAACAATACGAGATAGTTATACTTAGCACCGAAAAGACTGACGCTGAGTATAACAATAGAAGGCTGTCGCAATAAGCTTTGCTTATACAAGATATGATACATACCGTATTATGGCGTTATAATATCTTGTAGCTGTTTTCCTTAATGCGACAGCCCAAGTATAGAAATGAAATAGTAGGATAAGTGTGTACACTGTTAGAAACTGCTGCAAATAGCATGAAGCATTGCAAGACAGTTCTTTAGACAATGAGGTAATAGGTATGGTTAAGTCAGTGAAACTTGCAGATATAGCGGAGCGACTAGGTGTTAGCGTGGTGACAGTATCCAAGGCTTTATCGGGGCAGAAAGGCGTTAGTGAGGAACTTCGTACAAAAATTAAGATACTTGCAGACGAGATGGGATATACCCCAATTCATTCGCCGCAGGGAGAACGTCCCAAGTCTTATACAATTGGGATTATTACATTTGAAGAATATTTTACAAAATTTGCGTCCTTTTACTGGAAAATGTATCAGGAACTAGCGACGCGCGTGGTGCGCAAAAATTGTTTTTCAATGCTTGAAGTAATTTCTAATTTTGATGAGGTTAATTTAATTGCGCCCAAAATGACAGAGGAAGTACGCGTTGACGGCATTATTGTGATTGGCAAGCCTAAGAAAGATTATATGAAAATATTGTATCAAAATAAGAAAGTGCCAATGGTGTTCCTTGATTTTTATGATGAGGAGGAAATTGTGGATTCTATAGTATCAGCGGGGTTCTATGGAATGTACCGCATGACTAATTATTTGATTAAGAAAGGGCATTCGCGCATTGCTTTTGTGGGAACACTAATGTATACGGAGAGTATTACCGATCGCTATTTTGGATATTGTAAAGCACTTTTGGAACATGGGATTGAACAGCGTCCTGATTGGGTGATAAAGGATAGAGATTACGGCGACGGGTTAATGGGAGTGGGATATAAATATGCACTGCCAGAAGATAAAGATATGCCAACAGCATTTGTTTGCAACAATGATGTTGCAGCATATGCGTTAATCAAACAGCTAGAGGAAAAAGGCTACCGAGTGCCTGAGGATATTTCGGTTGTAGGGTATGACGATTACCTTTATGCAGAGTTTGGTGACTCTAAGATTACTACATATTCCGTAGATATGGGAGAAATGACAAAAGTCGCACTATCTTGTGTTATTAAACGGATCGAGAATCTTGCAGTAAATGTGGCAATGCACGTAATTAATGGCAAACTAATCGAACGCGCAACGGTGAAGGATTTGAAGGAGCAGATGCGGAATTTGTAAAAAGAATGTCTGCTTATCACAATTTATTTATGAGCGCAGAAAATATTCAGGGAAATCTTTTGGAGGAATATATCAGTGGAGTCATTCGTCCCTATGGCTGGATATGGTGTAATGGGAATGTACTTCGGGCAATAGACTTTTGTTCTTCTGATGGTGCAGTGCTCTTGCAGATTAAGAATAAATCTAATACAGAAAACAGTTCATCAAGTGCCATTCGAACGGGAACAAATATAAAGAAATGGTATCGTCTAGGTACACAGACACGAAATGGAGAGAAACTGCCATCTAGCAAATGGGAAATTTTGAATGCTATTATAAACAGTCATGTAACTTCTGGCATTGCACCAGATTGTAATATGAATGAGCAATCTTATCAGGATTTTTTGCGCAGTGTTACATTAAAAAATAAGGAAATTATTTCTGATAAATAAAATAAGGGAGGAGAGCAGACAAATTTTGAATGCGCCTCCCTCTATTCCTAAAATGAAAAGTCGATATCTTTATATTGTTTTTTCATATATGCCATCCAAGATATTTCATCTGTATTTTTATATCTGGAATAGGAAAAGCCGCTGTTTTGATATTTGCGACCGTTCATATCATCAATAATTGTTTTGGCAACGGCTTCTCCCAATTTAATAGGAACTGCATTTCCGATTTGTTTATATTGATCAAGAATTGTACCACAGACAATCCAATTCTGTGGAAATTCTTGAATACATTTATATTCTTCAACGCTTAGCGGTCTGTCTTCCACAGGATGCGCTAAATCAGTAGCAGGCATAGTAGGATTGGTTACTAACGTTGGAGAGGGTTTTGTGTAGGATAATCTTCTAAAAAATCCCGTTTTTCCTCCGCCTAGATAAAAGGATTTTCCCATTGCTTCTTTTTGGAGATCGTAAGGTAAATCTTTCCAATATTGTCCTTCTTTTAAAATGCGGTAATACTTCAGGCGTTTTTCAGGAAATGCAATGTAGTGATGCTCTGTATTTTCAGGGAGGCTGTCAAGTGCGTCTTGAAGCGTTCTCCAAGGTTTTAGATTGTATGAGCCATTTTCATTGTGTGTTGGTTGGAGATAGCTTACTTTTTCATTGCCTAATTTTCCAATAATAATAATACGCTCTCTTGTTTGCGGTGCACCGAAATAGGCGGCGTTATATAGATTGAAAGACACTTCATATCCGATTTCCTTTAATATATCAAGAATAATCATCATAGCACCGCCTTTGATTGGCTCTTTTGAATGATTATAGATAAAAGGTGTTGATAAAAGGCCTCGCACATTTTCTATCACAACATAAGTTGGTTTTATCTCTGAAATAATGTTTAAATATTTTAGAAAAATATTGCCGCGTTCATCATCAAATGCTTTTCGTTTTCCGGCGGTACTAAAGGCTTGGCATGGTGGACCGCCAAATATAATATCGACTTTTTTTCCTTTGGGAATTTTAGCCATTTTTAATATATCATCGGATGTAAATTTATTAATATCACCAATCAATCCTATTTCAGGATTATTTTGGACAATTGTCATACGGCAGGCTTTATTACATTCACATGCTAGAAGGGCATCAATTCCGCCGTTTTTCATTCCAATATCAAGTCCCATTGCGCCAGAAAAAAAACTTAGAGCCACAATTGGAGGGATAGTGTCTTGCAGACGTTCATGATCAGCTGGATCAATAATTATATTATTTATTTTAATATATTCATTCAAATTTTTAACGGAAATCAGCCATTGATTTCCTGATTGTTTTGCTTTAAGTTGATCATTTTTTATTAGTAATTTTACAGATGGTACGGTTAATTTTAGCTGTTTTGCAACTTCATTTACCGTGAGCAAATTATTTGTATCTATCATAAGGATAATATGCTTTTCCTTTCTTTCTCAATTTTATAGACTCATTATAACATACTCGATATTGTGGTTCAAGCGTTATGAAATAATAGGCGTTTCCCGACGATAGGTAAGCGGCGTAATACCTGTTTTTTCTTTAAATAGACGAATAAAGTGATTGGCATTCTCGATGCCAACCATCTGGCTGATAACGCCGATTTTTTCATCGGAGTGCAGCAGGAGGTTTTTCGCTTGTTCTATACGTATATTGTTAAGATACTGTAATGGCGTATCATGATAGTATTTTGCAAATTCGCGGCAAAGGCGGTATTTATTGATATTGTATTTTAGTGAGAGTTCATCAAGCGAATATTGTTTGTCATAGGCATTATCAAATTTCTGTTTCATATCAGCAATATATGACGGAATATGGTAGGAACCAGCAAGTTCTTTAGAACGTGACAGATATAGCTGTGTATAGAGTGCTATCAGCGCATGGGAGCGCATTAATCCATAAGTTTCGTCGTCTGCCTGTAATTTCAGAAGCTGTTCCCATAATGCACGCGTATCAACGTTGGAGTCCATTTTAAAGATACATCCGCCAAGTGTTTCTAATTTTTTATGGAAATAACTACTAATAGGAGAACTGACAAAACAGATAGTATATTCCCAAATATTGTGCAGGCAGGTTAATTTATGCTGTTTATGGCAGTCAATAAAAGCAAGTGTGCCTTTTGTCAGTTCGTATGCGGCATTTATCTGTGTAGGTGTGTCACAAAACAGTTTGCCAATACCTTTGGTAGTATGGATAAGACAAAATGCATCAAGATTTGCAGTTTCGTAGGAAAAAGGAGATGTAACGGATACTTCGCGGCGGCTGAGCAGATAAGGAAGGCTTTCGCAGAAGTCGTAGGTGCGGGTATAAGCAGTTTCAAAATAGTCGGAGAGGGAGAAACGGTTGCTGGTTTCGGAGGAGATTAAAGCATTAAAAAATTCGGAGGAAAATAATTTTTGGGGCATGGATTGGCTCCTTTTTATTAACATTTTTTTATTAACATTTTTTTATTAAAATTTTTTATTATTAACATTTTTCTTTACTAGGAACTGACGCAAAATAATTTGTGGATAGTTCCTTATTAAATGTACAAAATATAATATGCACAAAAATAATTATAAATAAATTATAACTTAATTGAAATAAAAAAGTCAAGAAAAGAATATAAATCTTAAAAAATGAAGATTAAATGGCTAAAAATGAAGGAATTATAAAATGAGATAGTTTAGTTAAATGTAATTTTAAGTAAATTTAAGTAAATTTAAGTAAAATAATGATGACAAAATATACAAAATATATAAAAATAACTGATATAAATTGTAAAAATAAAAGAAATGACGAAAAAACACAATAATTGAATATAAAACGCAATTATAAGTGATGACTAAAGCCTTAATTTAATTTAAACTAAAAACAAGTTAAC
>VSNQ01000170.1 GCA_009774395.1 Lachnospiraceae bacterium | reverse complement strand
ATTCACTTGTCAGTCAAAAAGATTATCCCACAGATTTTAGAATATGTAAAACCGGCAGGTTATTCATCGCTTACAAAAAAGCTGACAGTCTTCGCAAAAAGCAAAGACCGCCAGCTTTTTTATAACAGTGAAATTACATCATCAAATTACATTATCGAATCAATTTTTTCTTGATTTTTTTTCATTATATGTTATACTAACTTCATGGGGCATTAGCGCAGTTGGGAGCGCGCAACATTCGCATTGTTGAGGCCACGGGTTCGACTCCCGTATGTTCCATTCTCATTTCCTCCTAGTTACAAGAGTTTTCTTGTTTCTAGGAGTTTTTATTTGCTTCTGTATGTAGACGTATCCATACACCTTACATATAAGATAGTTTTCTTGTTTCTAGGAGTTTTATTTGCTTCTCTATCTTCCCTGTATTTTCTATCTTTTTTCAAAGACTTTTTGAAACGCCTCTAAATTTCCATCTTTTCCTCTTGGAATCGCAAACACGACTCGCCCAAAACACTTATGACTGGATTGCAAATACTGCTGAAAAAGTTTCGCTACTTCTGTAGGATTCTGTCCAAATACGCCGCACCCATAAGCCCCCAATATCAAAGTATCCACCTGATTCTCCTTCGCAATATCCAATACAAACGCAATCCTTGACTGTAACGCCTTTGTATTCTCCTGCTCTGAAACCTTTTGCGTCCGTTGCGCAGCCAATTTATTTGGTGCCGCACAAGTGATTACATCACAATGAAACAACGATTCCTCATATTGAAATAAAATATTTGGTGAATACATTCCCCTATTCAAATACAATGCTCTGCCTTTATGCTGACGATTCCACTCATAGAAATTCTTATCCATCTGTAACAAGACATTATACAAATAGGAGGCATGACACAGACATTCTTCCTGCGCTTTACTACCCTTAATAAACATACCACCTGGATTTTTATAGGAGGAAAAATTCAGCAGTGCGGTTTTACCATTTCCACTATAAAGATTCCCCGCATGAACTGTATCCAACTCCTCCACCGTTATCTTCATTTCTTGATTTGTAATGGATATTTTTGATTTAAAATCCGTATTATATATTTTTGTATTCTCTATCGCCGCTTTAATCTCCTGCGCATACTTTTCCTGCATCTGTTCCGTATGCATCCGTGCCACCTCCGCACGCTGCTCCTTATTTTCCCAGTTCCCACTATTATATGCCATTTCTTCCTCCTACTAATTTTATGGTAGTGTCAAATCTATAACATTAAAATCGCCTCAACCCCCGTAAAATCGAAGGGTTCATCCTCTCGGTGTTTTATACCCTCTTTCTACCTTTGATATGGTGATTGATACAAACAATAAGATTCGTTCATCCTCTCGGTGTTTTATACCCTCTTTCTACCTGGAATATTCAATGACTGTTACGTCAAATAAGAAAAGGTTCATCCCATCGGTGTTTTTATACCCTCTTTCAACCTCTTAATGACCAATTATTGTTAATAACTCCATTATCATTAAAGGAAAATTTACTAAAAATACTATTTCCTCTAACGCACCCTCTCTCTTTTCTTAATACGAAATCCATTTTTCAAATACAACTTTACTGCATTTTGATTCCATTCAGCTACATGCAAAATAATTTCTTCATAGCCTTGTTCTTTTATATGATTTATTCCCCAAAACAACAATTTTTGTCCTATACCTTGTCTTTGAAACGATTTTTCAACAATTAAATCATCTATCTCATTTTCATAACAGGAAACAGCGCCTATTATTATTCCATTTTGCAAATAAAGGAAAATATCCTTTATTTTATCTTTGATCTGAGAATAATCATCATAAAAATTTATTGGCTCAACCTCTAACGCCTTTCTCATTTTGTAAAAACATTCATTATATATTTTTTGATATTCATTCCAATATTCTTTTTGAAAAGGAACACATATTATGTCATTCTGATACTTCAATGCTTTATTATATATCATTTCATATGCAATTATCTCTTTCATCTATATTTCTTCCCAAAATCCGTTATTCATTATCATCCATATCAATCACACAGAAATCAGTTATCAAACAGCATAGTTCTCCTGAAGCATCATAGCCCCAAAATGAGGGGTAACATCCATCACCATATCCCGAAGAAAATGCAACAACATTAAAATCCGTTTCTGGAAGAACAAAATTAGCAGTCATATAGGTATCAACATAACTTTCCTCTAAAAGCTTATCAAATTCTGTTAGTTCACCATACTCTGTAGTGTCCATTAGCGCCTCCAGTTTTTTGCATGTCTGCTCATCCATAAAACATCCCGTTCCCGTATCCACACCATAGCCAAAAAACTCATCTTCTTCTAATGCTTCCGCTTCCTGCCCCTCTACCAATGCAGGTTCAAATCGAACTGGTATCTTTTCATTTAACCGCATTTCTGCAAACGCAACACGCTGATCATCATTATTATGATAGATATACAATACCACTGGATATTCACCAGAAGGAACCCGAATCGTAAACGCTTCCATCTCCCCCAAAACAAGTGGATCATTTGCAACAATTTTACCTGTGGGAAGCTTTATCTTTGCTAATTCCTGCTCCCTAAAATATCCCTCCTGCTTATTCTCTTTCAAAAAATCATCCGCCATATGATTACGCAAAGCTATCATTAATTTTTCATTTATATACATCTAATTCCCTCATCCCTTTCTAAATATAAGTACACCTTTTTCCTATTACAATACCAACTATTACTTTGCTATTAAAAATCGCACGCACAGCCTTCCCAATTTTCTGTATTTATACCTGCGATCGCTTAAATTTGCCAATAACACCGACTCACAAGCGTTATTTTCTTGAGTAATATGGTAAAATTTATCGCTCGTGAGTATATCAGAATATTTCTAAGAAATTGATGCAATTTATAACCGCCTAAGTAATATTACAGCAGTTTACAAGATTTTGTAATAGTTATATTTTCATAATTTTACATCGAATAAATATTCAATTTTCCCGTGTATTGTAGGTATTAAAATGTATAAATATTGCATTTTAAACAGCAAATCGAGTAATTTTTAAAAGTTGTAAACTGGTGAATATTAATTAAATTATACTAAATACTTACTGCAATTCGAGCATTTTTAAAAAGTTGTAAACTGGTGTAATATTATACTAAACGTCGAAAAGGCTGACGCTAAGTATCACGAAGTATAACAATATGCACACACCCGCTAAAATTCTAATATCAGTATAACACAATCACCAAAACACTTTCAATCTAATTTACAAATATCATCCTTTTTAAATTGTTGTTTTTCATCTATTTTTAATTATAACTCAAATTTTTATTGACATTCGTATTAAATAAATTATCCCCTAGTATCACGATTACACCCTCCTTAACCTGTTCTCCACGTACACGAATTATCATATTCTTCTCGCCGCGATCTGGCACTGCATAAACTATTAATTGTCCACAATAGGCTCTACGGTAATTTGCCGTATATTCTGTGTTATCGGCTAAATCACCATTTTCCAAGCCTAAAAGCACGCCATTTTCCACTGTAACTGTTAACATCGTCGCATCATGATAAACACGCCGTCCCCTGCCATCAAGCATTGTCACTTCTATCTGGTGCAGCAGCGGCTTATCTACAATCCGTTCCGCCACGTCTTGCTCCTCTCCAACTCTTCTGCCAACGCCTGATAAAGCAGCATATGAATCCCCTGAATACGGATAGACAAAAGGATAATCATGCGTATAATCCCAACCAAAATCGCAAAAATACTCTTCCAGTTTTATTTGACAAGCACTACCTGTCGTATAAAGTGAATAACTTATTCTATCTTCCAATTCATCTGAAACGCTCTGCGCACACAATTCTCCTTCCTCAAACAAAACGGTAATCAAAATACAGTCTGTATGCTCTGCTTTCTGAAAAATCCCAAGACTGCGCTTATTTAAAAGCAATTCCACTCTATCCAAATTGGTGTAGCATTTCACAGTAATGCGCTCACCTACGCAATAATTCCAACATTCCGTTGCTGGTGCAAATTCACACAAAACTGCATCTTCAAAAATTTCTCCCCATGCTGTTTGACAGCTTTCCGCTTCACGTATCGTGACGAGATGAATCATCGGCTCTTGTGTCCAAAAACTTTGCCTACGATAATATCCTGCCTTTTCAAAACCCGCCAGCGTCAAAAGCCCAGCACCAGAACCGTGAACCGGCCAACCATACGCTTCACCAAGATAATCAATTCCTGTCCATAAAAACTGACCACTAATATACCGCTTTTGGGTAACAGTTTCCCACGCTGCCAGAGAATGGCCATTTTCACTCCCTAAAAATGGCTTATCCGGATACAATGTATGATGTTTTTCGTACAATTGTTCTTTATAATTATAACCCACTACATCTAACGGGTCAATAAACCCAATTTTTGCTGAAAGCTCTGGGTATGCTGCCGCCAATGTAACTAGATGTGTTGTATCGGTTTCCTTAACAATTTCACAAAGCCGTCGTGAAAGCTCGGAAAGACGCTCCATATTGGGACGCATTGGACTATATGCTTTCTGCGTTTGTGTTTTTCCAGCATCATTATTACCTGTCATTTCTGCAAAAGAAGGATGCGCATAAGGATCGTTTGGATAGTCAATTTCATTGCCAATACTCCACAAAATCACGCTTGCATGGTTGCGGTCACGCAGAATCATATCCCTTAAATCGCGCTGATGCCACTCCGGAAAAGCGGTATAGTATCCTTGATGCTTTGGAGGAAAAACATTATGACCATGCCACCATTTATTTTTTGGTGCTTCCCACTCATCAAAAGCCTCGTCAATAACCAAAAAACCCAGCCGATCACACAAATCATACAGTTCCGGCATATGTGGATTATGGCTCATACGAATGGCATTACATCCCATCTCTTTTAGTTTGATCAAACGCCGATACCAAACCGCCCAAGGCACAGCAGCCCCAAAGCAGCCCGCATCTTCATGCACGCAAACTCCCTTTAATATATAAGGAAATCCATTTAAGAAAAATCCCTTATCTGCATGAAATAAATAATGACGTATGCCAACGCTCGTGCTATGCACCATATAAGATTTTTCATAAGAAAGATAGGTTTTTAGTGTATATAAATTCGGACTTTCCGGACTCCAAAGCGCCGGATTTTTAATTAGTCCTGTATTTTTTACAATAACCGATTTGCCTTCTGCTACCGTCGCCTGTGAAAGCGATTCTCCTGTAATATTTCCCTCCATATCGAACAAAACATTTGTAACTGTAATTAAACACGCTTTGGATTTATGATTGATTATCTCATTTTCAACCACAAAGACTGCCTCCTGTGATTCAACACTTGGCGTATAAAAGAATATACCATTCGGAACAGGATGAATGTCCTCAGAAACTATTAATGTTACTTTGCGCGTAATGCCTGATCCAGTAAACCACCTTGCATCTGCAATCTCACGCCTATCCACATAAACACTAATAATATTATCTCCATCAAACCGAAAATAGTCCGTAATATCATAAGAAAAAGAAATGTAGCCATTGGGCCGCTCGCCCAGATAAGTAGAATTGCACCAAACTCTGCTATTTTTGTAAACGCCATCAAAATTTATACTAATACGCTTCCCTCTCCAAGCCTCCACTGGTGTAATATAAATTCGGTACCAGCCAATTCCCCCCGCTAAATATCCCGTACCACTCGAATATTCCGCTGAAAACGGCAGTGCAACAGACCAATCATGCGGCAATAGCACCTCTTCCCAATCATCATCTAGGTAAGAAGCCTGCCATGCATCTGGCACATCTCCCAAATGAAATTTACAGCTTGTCAAACAAACCGTCAATGTATCCATTACCTCCATATCCATTCCCTTTAAAAGCAATCGTTCGCCTATCATATATCTTTAAACCCTCAATTCTCTAAAAAATTAATCTTCCATCCTATATTATTTTATAAAATAAATTCACGAAAATCAATGTGTTTTAGGATTTATCTTTGTGAAATATTGTGGTATACTATTCCTGTATCCTATTTATGTAAAGATTTGGAAATTATGTAGAGTAGATTCTTTTTTTCTACTCTCTGCGCAACCCGTACGCCGCCTTAACGGCATATTTCCACTACATAGGTCTGCGCATAAATAATCCAACTCACATAATAATTATTATAAAATGAAATTCACAAAACATTATTTGACACAAAATTTTTATATATTCATGAGCGGTCAGATTTACCATATATTCACGATGCTTTCCGCTCGTGAGTCGGGTGATTTGGTAGATTTTAGCGATCATGAGTATAAAATAAGAAAAGCGAGGAGTTGAGGACATGCGCTACATAAAAAGTGACGATATTAAACCTGGTATGCGCCTTGCATACAATATCTATGATACAGATGGACACACATTAATATGCAGTGGTAGTGTTATATCAGATTTTTATATAAAAAAAATTAAAGAATACGGTTTTGATGGTATATATATTACGGACGAATTATCCGAAGATATTAAAATCGAACCAATTATTCCCCATAATCTGCGGACAGAAGGTTTGCATTGTGTACGAGATAGTAACATTGATAAATGCAAAGGCGTTTCCAAACAAATTGTTCGAGAAGTATTAAACAATGGTGTTTTATCTCTTGACTTAACCGATCTGCGGACTTTCGACAGTTATACATATGCCCACTCAGTAAATGTTGCCGTTCTTTCTTGCATTATAGGCTTTGGATTAAAAATGAAAGAATCCGAATTAGAACAGCTTGTTATGGCAGGTCTACTCCATGACCTTGGCAAATTATCCATACCAACCGAAATATTAAATAAGCCTGGTCGACTTACTCCAGAAGAATTTGAGATTATGAAACAGCATCCAATCCGTTCTTACGAAATTATCAAAGAACGCTGGGATATTTCCTCGCAGGTAAAAGTCGCCGTTCTCTACCACCACGAAAACGAAGACGGAAGTGGATACCCAAACGGTGTCGATGGCGATGAAATGACAATATATACCAAAATACTCCATGTAGCAGATGTTTATGATGCACTGGTAGCCAAACGCCCCTACAAAAATCCTTATTCACCCTTTGAAGCATGTGAATTTTTAATGGGTGGCGGCGGTATTATGTTTGACCCTAAAGTAGTGGAATCCCTATTACGTTATGTGCCATTCTATCCCAAAGGAACTTTGGTTAAACTATCCGATGGCAGGGAAGGTATTATTGTTGAAAACTTTGGTAAACGCAATCTTAGACCGCTTATCCGCATGATGGATGGAAGCATGATCGACCTTGACAACCAAGAAAACTACAACCTAACAATTTTACATGGCACGAATGAAGATGTAATGGATCCTTCTATTGCTGAAACAGACCGCAAGAAAATGATAACTCCGTCCAAAAAATATCGGATTATGATTGTAGATGATATGCTGACAAACTTACAATTACTAAACGGTATTTTACATCATATGTATGACTTAAATCTTATAAGCTCCCCCAAACAGGCACTGCTCCACTTAAAGAAACAAATGGAACCTGATTTAATTATTCTTGATATGGACATGCCTGAAATGAGCGGCTTTGAAACTGCCACACATATACAGGATATTATTGGATGTTCAGTACCCATCTTATTTGTAATAGATAACTATAACAAGGAAATCATGTCAAAATGCCGCAAGGCTGGTGGTACAGGTTATATTTTACGTCCTTATAAACCGACTTATGTTCGTTCTGAAATCAAACGTATTTTAACCGGACGAAGAATGTTGGAGTAAAGTTTCATTATATATTCGTTTAGTATTTATATATGTTACATAGTTTTATAAACAAAAACGAACATCAAAGTAATTGATTGCTTTGATGTTCGTTTTTCTCACATAAAAC
>VSNQ01000017.1 GCA_009774395.1 Lachnospiraceae bacterium | reverse complement strand
ATATATATTAGCACATACGCCTGATTGTTTAATTTATAATGTAAAATAATTAACCTAAATATAATAATAGATTTTAAATTATTTAAGTAAAAAATAAATAAATACAAAACGCGAATTGAGCAACGCTGTTAATTGTAGGCATATCTCTGCATATCCGTTGCGGTTTCAAAGACATTAAAGGACAGGATTGCGGATATTAGGAACTGTCAATAAATTACTCATCAATTTGACTTGTCTAAATGTCCATCGGTGGTATCAGGAAATCTTGACGTAGCCCGCTGCGCCTGCGATTTTCTTCTTTGCATAGGAACATTTATACGGCATACTTGTCACAAGTAATTTCTGAACAGTTAAACGCAAATGAAAGCCAATGAAATTTTGCGAAAATTTCGTAAAAATACAAAAACTACTTGCCAATCATACCCAAAAAGGAATATCATAAATATAAAAACCGTGAATTGCCTGTACTGTTTAGGCAAGGCGAAAGCAAGGCAGGCGTATGAATATGGAGGGTAAACACAAAAATGATGAAACAGGCGGATAAGAGAAATCTCACAATGGTAATGGATTTGTATGAGCTGACAATGGCGAACGGTTATTTTAACGACGGTGATATGCAGGCACGGGTAGCATTTGATGTATTCTACAGAAAGAATCCTGACAGAGGAGGCTTTGCGATTTTCGCAGGATTAGAGCAGATTGTGGAATATATAGAAAATCTGCATTTTTCCGAGGAGGACGTTGCATATCTGCGTTCACTAAATACTTTTACAGATGCGTTTTTAGAGTATTTAAAAGAATTTCAGTTTCGCGGTGATCTGTATGCTTTTCCGGAAGGAACGATTATGTATCCGCAGGAGCCGGTTTTAACGGTAGTTGCGCCATTAATTGACGCGCAGATTGTGGAAACCGCGATTTTAGCGCAGGTAAACCACCAGTCGTTGGTGGCTACGAAAACCAGCCGGATCGTAAAGGCGGCGGATGGAAAGCTGGTATCGGATTTCGGGGCACGGCGCGCGCATAATATGGATGCGGCAGTTTATGGCGCAAGAGCCTCTTATATTGGCGGCGCAGCAGGCACTGCAACAGTACTTGCGGGACAAATGTTCGATATCCCTGTTAGTGGGACGATGGCGCATAGCTGGGTTATGTACTATAAAGATGAATTTGAAGCATTCAAGAATTACGCAGTAAATTATCCCGATAATACTGTGTTGTTAGTTGATACGTATGATACGATCCAATCAGGAATTCCCAATGCAATCCGCGTGGCGCACGAGATATTGGAGCCGATGGGAAAACGGTTAAAGGGTATCCGAATTGACAGCGGCGACCTTGCCTATCAGTCCATTAAAGTGCGGAAAATGTTAGATGAAGAAGGACTTAACGACTGCAAAATTATTGTTTCGAATAGTTTGGATGAGCATACGATTTCGTCGTTAAACAGCCAGAAGGCCTGCATTGACAGCTACGGTGTGGGGGAGCGTTTGATTACGGGCGCTTCTAGTGATTATTCCGAGGAAAGCCTGGCGCTGCTTGGAGCGGTTTACAAAATTGCTGCAGTCGAGGAGAACGGCGTATTTGTACCACGCATTAAGATTTCGGGCACGATTGAGAAAATCACCAATCCAGGGCTGAAAAAAGTATACCGCATTTATGATCAAAACGGCAAAGCAAAAGCGGATTTAATTGCAAAGGCGGACGAGGAAATAGATATGAGCGGCGAGTTTCGGTTTGTAGACCCGCAGATGCCTTGGCGGAATCTAAAGTTTGTTAATTGCACTGCAAAACCGTTGCAAGTAAAGATTTTTGAACAGGGAAAATTAGTTTACAAGCTGCCGCAGTTAAGCGAAATCCGCGATTATGTAAGGAAACAGCTTCAAGAAGAAATCTGGGCGGAGGAGCAGCGTTTTATTAATCCACACGTGCATTATATGGATATGACACCGGATTATTATGAAATGAAAATGAGCCTTCTGCATGAAAAAGGTAAAACCGTTTAAAATAGTATCAATAAGTATAAAATTCGTTTTTAATGCTTGATTAGGGGCAAGTTTGAAATTTAACGTTCAGACTATTGATTGGTATGCGTGTAAGGCACGTAGGGAGTATAAAAATGAAAACAAATTATTATCAGGAATTTAAAGAAGATTTAGCCGAGTTTCGTGAAATAACACAAAAATTTTACCGAAAAGAAATTACAGTGCCGGAGTATAAAGGGTTTTCAGGTGGTTTTGGAAGCTATGCACAGCGGGGCGGTGAGCGGAGCATGCTGCGTCTGCGTCTTGCTGGCGGTGAGATTGACTTAGAGAAAGTAAAATTTATTGCTGACAGCATTCAGAAATATCATATTGACCTTGTACATTTAACAACCTGTCAAACGGTGCAGCTTCATAATTTAACTGCCAAAACGGTTTGCCAGCTTGTTGAGGAGGCTTGGCAGTGCGGTATTATTACAAGAGGCGGCGGTGGTGATTTCCCGCGCAATGTAATGTGTTCTCCGTTGTCAGGCATATCAGCAGACGAGTGCTTTGATGTGCTGCCTTACGCAAAGGAAGCAGGTGAGTATCTTTTAAGCTTTATCCATAAAGTGAAGCTGCCAAGAAAACTGAAAGTATGCTTCTCCAATGGCGCAGAAAATACTGTGCATGCAACGTTTCGTGATTTAGGCTTTGTGGCTAAGGAAAATGGAAAATTTGATGTTTACTGTGCTGGCGGGCTTGGCATAAAGCCGAAATTTGGTGTAAAAGTAGTAACGGATTTAGAACCTCAAAAGGTGTTGTATGTTATTAAAACAATGGTAGATGTCTTTACAGAACACGGCAACTATGAGAAGCGTGCAGCGTCGCGAAGCCGCTTTTTGCAAGAAACGCTGGGCGTGGAGGGACTGCAGAAAGTATTTGCGGAAAAGTTAGCGCAGAATTTGGCAGAGGAACGGTTAGATCTTACTGTACAGGATATAGCATCAAATGATTTGGAAGCAAAAGCAGCGGCACACAAAGGTGAAGAACGCCGAAAAGATTTGTTGGAAAATAACAGAATTTTTGCCCAAAAGCAGGAGGGGCTTTATGCTGTAGCGTATAGTCCTATCGGTGGTGCAGTGGCGCTGGATTTCTTCGAACGCCTGTATTTTGCGGCGAAAAATATGGAGTATCCGCAGGCAGTAAAGATAAGGCTGACACCAGAACAGGGAATGTATATTATTAATTTAACCGCAGACGAAGCGGCACAGATATTGGAGCTTACAAAGGATAGCGCACAAAGTGTCTTTGAGCGATCGACAGCGTGTATTGGTGCAGATATCTGTCAAGTAGGAATTGGAAAATCACAGTCAGTATTGGAGGCATGTGTAACCGCAGTACGGCAGGCAAATCTGCCCAAAGATGCCCTTCCTGCGATTCATATTTCTGGCTGTCCATCTTCCTGCTCGGCGCACCAGACAGCGCGAATTGGTCTGCGGGGCGGCATCAAGCAGACACCAGACGGCGCAAAACCGGCATTTGCGGTATATGATAATGGATCAGAGAAATTAGGCAGCGAACAGATGGGAGATGAACTGGGGGTAATCACTGTAGAAGATCTTCCAAGATTTTTTGTGAAGTTGGGGCAACGTGTTGCGGAAGAAAAAATATCCTATGAAGAGTATGCCGCAAAATATCCGGAGCAAATAAAGGAGATTGCGGCGGAATTTACGGCGTAGGGATGCTGAAACTTTTGGAATAAATATGTTTTGCGTGTGAAATACAATGGTATATGCCGCAGTAACAGTTCAGGTAGGGGCTGTCGCATTAAGACAAACGGATACAAGATAGTCTAACTCTGTGCTAAGATTTATACCATATCTGGTAGCATCAAAGCTTATCGCGACAGCCCCGTAATAAAATGTAGTGGTTGGAGGTATCCAGCCCATCGCGAAGCGATTTCCTATGGCTGGATACGTAACAGTTCAATGGCTTATCTGAACTGTTATATGCCGCGAATCGAAAAAATAATTTTCCGAAAGAAAATTGTTCCAATATTCGCCAATTTATAGTATAATAGGAAAGAATGAGATTCAATTTACGAGAAAATTGTAAATGAAAAAATATTACGTGTTTTGACTTTGCGAATCTGTATATGCTAGAGGGATAAGAAATTGCTTATCGCATGGTGATTGCAGAGCAGAACATAATAACGAAGCGGAGGTAATAACAAAATGCCCAAGAAACCAATTATTGACAAAGAAATGTTTAAGAGAAGTGTTCTGTACAATATTAAGACCTTGTATAGAAAAACGCCAGAGGAAGCAACAGAGCAGCAGATTTTTCAGGCGGTATCGTATGCTGTAAAGGATATGATCGTAGATAACTGGCTGAAAACACAGGCAGCATATGATGAGAAAGATCCGAAGATCGTATATTATATGTCGATGGAGTTCCTGATGGGGCGTGCGCTCGGCAACAATATGATAAACCTTATGGCATATAAGGAATTTTCAGAAGCTTTGGACGAGCTGGGGCTAAATATGAACGTAGTGGAAGATCAGGAGCCGGATGCGGCGCTTGGAAACGGTGGTCTGGGGAGGCTTGCCGCATGTTTCCTTGATTCGCTTGCTACACTAGGTTATGCGGCGTATGGCTGTGGTATCCGCTACCGTTATGGTATGTTTAAGCAGCAAATCCGCGACGGTTTTCAGAGAGAGGTGCCAGATGACTGGCTTCGTGATGGCAATCCATTTGAACTGCGCCGTCCGGAGTATACCAAAGTGATTAAATTTGGCGGAAACGTAGCATGTAGAGAAGAAAACGGCAGATTGATCTGGTATCAGGAAAACTATCAGTCTGTAAAGGCGATTCCGTATGACCTGCCGATTGTCGGCTACGGCAACAGCATTGTGAATACCTTGAGAATATGGGATGCGGAGCCAATGGACTGCTTTAGCCTTGACTCTTTTGATAAAGGGGATTATCAGAAGGCAGTAGAGCAGAACAATTTGGCGAAAAATATTGTCGAGGTACTCTATCCAAACGATAATCATGTATCTGGTAAGGAACTTCGTCTAAAGCAGCAGTATTTCTTTATTTCAGCTTCCGTACAGACTGCGATTGAGAAATATATGTCAAAACATGATGATATTCACCGTTTCCATGAGAAAGTGACATTCCAATTAAATGATACGCACCCGACGGTAGCGATTCCTGAATTAATGCGTATTTTACTCGATGAATATATGTTAGAGTGGGACGAGGCATGGGAGATTACGACGAAGACCTGCGCATATACAAACCATACCATTATGGCAGAAGCGCTTGAAAAATGGCCAGTAGATCTGTTCCAGCGTCTGCTTCCTAGAATTTATCAGATTATTGAGGAAATTAACCGCCGATTCTTATTGGATATTGTGAATCGATATCATGAGCCGGCTGATAAGATTAAGAAGATGGCAATTATTGCTGATTCACAGGTGAAAATGGCACATCTTGCAATTGTTGCAGGATACAGCGTAAACGGTGTTGCAAGACTGCATACAGAGATATTGAAAAAACAGGAACTGCGTGATTTCTACGAAATGTATCCACAGAAGTTTAACAATAAGACAAACGGTATCACACAGAGAAGATTCCTGCTTCACGGCAATCCGCTGCTTGCGGACTGGGTAACAGATAAGATTGGCGAGGAATGGATTGTGAACCTTCCAGTTATTGAAGGAATCGCAAAATATGTGGACGATCCGGCATCGCAGAAAGAATTTATGGAGATTAAGCGCAAGAACAAAGTGCGTCTTGCTAAATATATTAAGGAGCACAATAATATTGATGTCGATCCGGATTCTATTTTTGATGTACAGGTAAAGCGTCTGCATGAATATAAGCGTCAGCTTCTCAATATTCTGCACGTAATGTACCTTTACAATGAAATTAAGAAAAATCCGAGTATGGAGTTCTATCCAAGAACCTTTATTTTCGGTGCAAAGGCAGCAGCCGGTTACCAAAATGCAAAGCTTACCATTAAGCTGATTAACGCAGTAGGCAATGTTGTGAACAACGATCCTGTTGTTAAGAACCGCATTAAGGTTGTATTTATTGAAGATTACCGTGTATCCAATGCAGAATTAATCTTTGCGGCAGCAGATATTTCAGAGCAGATTTCTACCGCCAGCAAAGAGGCAAGTGGTACCGGAAATATGAAATTTATGTTAAATGGTGCACTGACACTTGGGACAATGGACGGCGCAAATGTTGAGATTGTTGAGGAAGTCGGCATAGAACACGCATTTATTTTTGGATTAAGCTCCGACGAAGTTATTTCATATGAGAATAATGGCGGATATAATCCAATGGATATCTATAACAGTGATGCAGATATTAAGAAAGTGGTAGATCAGCTTGTAGACGGCACTTACGACCATGACCGCGAGTTGTTTAGAAGCCTGTACAATTCTCTGTTAAATACACAGAGCACAGACAAGGCAGATCGTTACTTTATCTTAAAAGATTTCCGTGCCTATGCAGAAGCGCAGAAGCAAGTAGAGAAAGCATACAAGAATACCACCGGCTGGGCAAAGAGCGCAATGCTGAATGTCGCAAAAGTCGGCAAATTCACCTCTGACAGAACCATCCAAGAATATGTTGATGATATCTGGCATTTAGACAAGGTTGAAATAGAAACAGCGGATGTTGTAGTAGAGAAATAATACAGTAATAGAAACGGCGGATGTTGTAGTAGAGAAATAATACAGTAATAGAAACAGCGGATGCTGTAGTAGAGAAATAATACAGTAATACGATATAAGATGGATTAGGCAAAGGCGCATACTTTTATTAAGACAGAGTATGCGCCTTATTTATGCACAGCCTTATGCAGAGAAAATATGCCGCAAAAACGACGCATGGGGCACGCGGCGAGTAGAGAACCCTATTCGATTGCACATGGGCATCTTATTTTATATTTTCGGCGAGTTGGATAATAAAATCTTGAATAAGATCCCGCTGCTTTGGCAATCCTAATACTTAAACTTGTATAATTTTTTCAAATTTCCCATTGCGTAACTACCTCTTAATATAGTATATTTATAAAGGCAATTAACAAAACGATTAAACTAAATAATAAAAAGAATCATACAATACATAAACAAGTAATGCCAAGACCAAATATAATAGGGAAGATATATTTGCGAAGCGATGGGACAGTTCCTTTTCTCTAATGGCAGATATTAAAATAAGTGATATCGAATAAATGCATTTTCCCCTGCGCAATAAAAAATCAAAATCGCAAAAGCTAAATAATATAATATACAAGCGAAGCAATCAAACGAAATCTCAAATAATCAGAAAGGACTGGTGTGATACATGATACAATTATTTGAAACAGGTGCCTATTTAATTAACGGCACAGAACTCATTGCCGACAATGCCGAAGCATCCGCAGCAGTACAAGCCAAAACGGGCAAAGCGGTAGATAAAGCGGAGGCGGCAAAGCAGACAATCGCCTACAATATTTTGCAGAAGCACAATACTTCCGGCAATATGGAGAAATTAAAAATTAAATTTGACAAACTGACTTCGCATGATATTACCTTTGTGGGAATTATCCAAACAGCGCGTGCCTCTGGCTTAACGAAATTCCCTGTGCCCTATGTGCTGACGAACTGCCATAATTCACTCTGCGCTGTTGGCGGCACGATTAACGAAGATGATCATATGTTTGGACTGACGTGTGCCAAGAAGTACGGCGGCATCTATGTACCTCCGCATCAGGCAGTTATTCATCAGTTTGCGCGGGAAATGCTTGCAGGCGGTGGAAAAATGATATTGGGTTCCGATTCGCATACTCGTTATGGTGCGCTTGGTACAATGGCAATGGGCGAAGGCGGGCCGGAATTAGTAAAACAGTTGTTAAATCAGACTTATGATATTCCTATGCCAGAGGTGGTAGCTGTTTACTTAGAAGGGGAACCAGTAAAAGGTGTTGGGCCGCAGGACGTAGCACTTGCGATTATCGGCGCTGTATTCCAGAATGGCTACGTGAAAAATAAGGTAATGGAGTTTGTAGGGCCGGGCGTTGCATCGCTTTCCGCAGATTTCCGCATTGGCATTGATGTAATGACCACGGAAACCACCTGTCTTTCTTCTATATGGAAAACAGATAGCACAATTCAGGAGTTTTATGATATCCACGGCAGGAAAGAGGAATATGCAAAGTTAAATCCGGGAGAAGTTACATATTATGATGGCTGCATTAAAGTAGATTTAAGCAAAATTAAGCCGATGATTGCGATGCCGTTCCATCCCAGTAATACCTATACAATTGACGAGCTAAACGCGAATTTAACCGATATTCTGGATGACTGTGAGAAAAAGGCGCTGGTAAGCCTTGACGGTGCGGTGGACTTCCAGTTAAAGGATAAGATCCGCAATGGTAAGCTGTATGTAGAGCAGGGAATTATCGCGGGCTGTGCGGGCGGCGGATTTGAAAATATCTGTGCGGCAGCGGATATCCTTGAGAATGCAAGCATTGGAGCGGACGAGTTTACATTAAGCGTGTACCCTGCATCGATGCCGATTTATATGGAACTTGTAAAGAATGGCTGTGCTGCAAAATTAATGCAGACGGGTGCCGTATTAAAGACTGCCTTCTGCGGCCCTTGCTTTGGTGCAGGCGATACGCCGGCAAACAATGCATTTTCCATTCGTCATTCTACTAGAAATTTCCCAAACCGTGAAGGTTCCAAGCTGCAAAGCGGGCAGATTGCGTCTGTGGCGTTAATGGATGCACGTTCGATTGCGGCAACAGCGGCAAACAAGGGATATTTAACACCAGCAACCGATTTTGACGGCACATTCCAGCATTATCAATATTTCTTTGACAAAAAGATATATGAGAATCGTGTGTTCGATTCTAAGGGCGTAGCCGATGAAACTGTCGAGATTCAATTGGGCCCTAATATTAAGGACTGGCCTGCAATGGTACCGCTGACAGAGAATCTTCTATTAAAAGTAGTTTCCGAAATTCATGACCCTGTTACCACAACAGATGAGTTGATTCCGTCAGGCGAAACATCTTCATACCGTTCTAATCCGCTCGGGCTTGCGGAATTTACACTCTCCCGTAAAGATCCGAACTATGTACGGCTGGCAAAGGAAATTCAGGCAGTGGAAAAGGCAAGGGAGGAGAAAACCTGTCCAGTACAGAAGTTCCCAGAGATAGAAGAAGCATGGGCTGCAATGAAACAGATTACGCCAGACGCTGATCGTTATAATACAGGGATTGGCAGTACAATTTTTGCAGTAAAACCAGGTGACGGTTCGGCAAGAGAGCAGGCGGCAAGCTGCCAGAAAGTGCTTGGCGGCTGGGCAAATATTGCCAATGAGTATGCAACAAAGCGTTACCGTTCTAATTTAATTAACTGGGGAATGCTTCCTTTTCTGATTAAAGAGGGCGAACTACCGTTTAAGAATCTTGATTATATATATATTCCCAATATCCGTAAAGCGGTGGAGGAGAAGGCGGAGATTATCTGCGCTTATGTGGTAAGCGTCGGTAAAAATACAGCATTTGAAATGACCCTTGGCGACCTGACAGACGAGGAACGCCAGATTATTTTGAAAGGATGCCTGATTAACTATAATCGTGTTTCGTAAATTTTTATATGCACGCCGATGTAGAGGAGATATGCCATTGCATGGCGCATAAGTAGAAAACTCTATTTAGGGGCTGTCGCATTAAGGAAGATCTATACAAGATATTATAACAACGTGCTGCGTTTAACACTATATCTTGTATAATCAAGGCTTATTGCGACAGCCTCTTGGCTTGATAACCACATACAGCAGATGAAGAATTTGAACTAAGACAATTGTATGTTCAGCCTAGAGATTCGGTATAATTATCAAATCCTAGGCTGATTTTTTATATATTTTATCTGTTTTGTTAAAAAATGTTGTATACTGTCATAAAATATGATAAAATACAGAAATAAAATGGTAAAAAAATCCGTGATAAGCAACATCTTTTTAAAAATTTATTAATAAATTATTATTAAATTGCACAAAGGACTACCATTTTTTGTTTTTTTATAGTATAATTTCAATAAATCTTTTAAAAGATAAAGCCAGTGCAAAGTTTCGCTTTATTTCGTAATCGGATAGTAGAGGAAAAATATACTTGTGCACGGCTGAAGGAGGGAGAATATATGGCAAAAGAAATGATTGCTATGCTGCTCGCCGGAGGGCAGGGCTCGCGTCTGTACACACTGACACAGAAGCTTGCCAAACCTGCGGTTCCCTTTGGGGGAAAATATCGTATTATTGATTTCCCGTTGTCAAACTGCGTTAATTCCGGTATTGACACGGTAGGTATCCTGACACAATATCAGCCGCTTGTATTAAATGAGTACATCGGAAATGGTCAGCCTTGGGATTTAGACAGGCTGCATGGAGGGGTTCATGTGCTTCCACCCTATCAGAAGGCAACAGGTTCCGATTGGTATAAGGGTACAGCTAACGCGATTTATCAAAATATTAACTTTATAGAACGGTATGACCCAGAATATGTTATTATTTTATCCGGCGATCAAATTTGTAAGCAGGATTACAGCGATTTCCTTCGCTTCCATAAAGAGAAGAATGCAGAGTTCAGCGTTGCGGTTATGGAGGTTCCCTGGGACGAAGCAGGCCGCTTTGGTCTTATGGTAACGGATGACAACGACAAGATTACAGAGTTCCAAGAGAAACCAAAGGAGCCCAAGTCTAATCTGGCTTCCATGGGTATCTACATATTTAATTGGGATATTTTGAAGAAATATTTGATCGAAGATGAAAAAGATCCGGATTCTGAGAATGATTTCGGTAAAAATATTATCCCTAATCTGCTGCGTGACAAGCGCGATATGTATGCTTACCGCTTCGCAGGTTATTGGAAGGACGTTGGAACGATTTCTTCCTTGTGGGAGGCAAATATGGAGGTGCTCGATCCGGAGAACAGTGGTATTAATCTGTTTGACGAAGATTGGCGTATTTACAGCAGGAACAGCGGTATGACTGGTCACAGAATCGGCGAGGATGCCGTTCTTGAAGATTCCATGATAACAGATGGATGCAGCGTTGACGGTGAAGTAAAACATTCCATCTTGTTTGCAGGTGTTAAGGTCGCAAAGGGCGCTGTCATTGAAGACGCTGTTATTATGGGCGGCAGTGTGATTAAAGAGGGTGCACAGGTAAAACATTGCATTATTGCAGAGAATGTTATTATAGAGAAAAACGCAGTAGTAGGCGTTATGCCGGAGGGTGACGAGAAGGGCGTAGCGACAGTCGGCTCTAATGTAACGATTGGCGAGGGCGCTGAAATTGGACCGAAAGCTATGGTTTCAGAAGATGTTAAGGGAGGTGATAAGGTATGGTAAATTCAAATTCAGATTCCGCAATGGGTATTTTGTTCCCCAATAGCTATGACTCTTTGGTACCGGAACTTGTTACCGAGCGTTCCATGGCATCCATACCGTTTGCAAGCCGTTACAGGCTGGTTGACTTCTTGCTCTCAAGCATGGTCAACTGTGGGATAGATAATGTTTCATTGATTGTCAGGAAAAATTATCATTCTTTAATGGATCATTTAGGATCAGGTAGAGAGTGGGATTTAACACGCAAAAAAGGCGGCTTAAATATTGTTCCGCCGTTCGCACAGAAAAATGTCAATATTTACAACGGCAGAGTAGAGGCGATTGCAAGCATTATTAATTTCTTAAAACGCCAGAAAGAAAAATATGTGGTTATGGCGGATACCAATATCGCAGTAAACTTTGATTTTAATGCGATTCTTCAGCAGCATATCGACAGCGGCGCAGATGTGACAGTAGCATATGCAAAGCAGGAAATTCCGGCTGGTCTGCTAGAAATTGATATGACAAAGAAAGACCTATACTACACTCTTGACGTTGCAGAGGATGGCAGAGTGAAGAAGATTAACGTAAATGACAAGGAAAAAGGCGTTAAGAATATCTCTATGAATATCTACGTGATTGAGCGCAAGCTGTTAATTGAGCAGATTCGCGAAGCCTATGTTAACGGTCGTACTTACTTTGAGCGCGATATTCTTTCTCCGCAGTTGGATACACTGAAAGTCCGCGGATATGAGCATACAGGATACTATGCACGCATTATCAGCATGGGAAGCTATTTTGCTGAAAATATGAAGATGCTGGATGAGAAAAATGTAGATGCATTGTTTTCACCGAATCAAGTTTACACGAAGATTCGTGATGACAACCCGACACGTTATACAAAGGGCGCACACGTTAAAAATGTAATGGCGGCTGATGGCTGTGTTATTGAGGGCGAAGTGGAGAACAGCATTCTCTTTAGAGGGGTTAAAATTGGAAAAGGCGCAAAAGTGCGCAACTGCGTATTAATGCAGGATACAGTGATTGAAACCGGCGCAAAAGTTGAGTATGCAATTACCGATAAAAATGTTACGATTTCTTCCTATAAAGAACTGAAAGGAACAGACTCCTTCCCAGTATTTGTGGAGAAGCATAAGACTGTATAAACATTTTTCCTTTGCACGAGTCTGTGCGCATAATAAAGAACACTGGCTGTACTGCCTAAAGCAGTAACAGCCAGTGTTTAATATATCGTTATTTTGTATTGGTTTCGTTTAATTCTCCATTTTTATAGCGGTCGATAATGCTGTGAATCCTATCGTTAGGATTGAGCAGGTCGCTAATGGAGGAATCGTGGTTGAGCGTATCAATAATATACGCAATATATTTACTCATATCACAGCTAATATACCAAGGTTTCTCGATTAATTCCGGCATCTGATAAATTAGATTCGTCGTTAAAATGCGGTAAATTAATCCATTTTCAAAAGCATTATCAAACTTCTCCAAGCCGCCGGTAAATAATCCAAAGGTTGCCGCAACAAATATGCGCTTAGCCTGTCGCTTTTTTAAATCGGCTGCGACTTCAAGAACACTTTCACCAGAGGAAATCATATCATCCACAATAATAATATCTTTTCCTTTTACGCTGCTTCCAAGAAATTCATGTGCTACAATCGGGTTGCGTCCATCTACAACTTTTGTGTAATCACGCCGCTTATAGAACATACCCATATCCAGTCCCATAACGTTTGCCATATAGATTGCACGATTCATGCCGCCTTCGTCGGGACTGACAATCATCATATGATCTGCGTCAATGGATAAATCCATAACATGATTCAGCAGCCCTTTAATAAACTGATAAGTAGGCTGTACCGTTTCAAATCCATGCAGTGGAATTGCATTCTGTACTCTTGGATCATGTGCGTCAAACGTAATAATATTGTCAACGCCCATACGCACCATTTCCTGTAATGCAAGCGCACAGTCAAGCGACTCGCGGGCATTGCGCTTATGCTGGCGGCTTTCATATAAGAACGGCATAATTACAGTAATACGCCGCGCCTTTCCGCCTACCGCTGCGATAATCCGCTTTAAATCCTGAAAATGATCGTCAGGTGACATATGGTTTTCGTGACCGCAGAGCAAATAAGACAAACTATAGTTTGTTACATCCACCAATAGGTAGAGATCATCACCACGTACAGATTCTAAGATAACGCCTTTTGCCTCACCAGTGCCAAACCGTGGCACTTTGGTTTTTAAAATATAGGAATCACGTTGATATCCGGCAAATGCAAGCGAATTTTTATGTTCACTCTCGCGCTCTGTACGCCAACGCACTAAATATGCATCTACCATATCACCGAGTTCTTTGCAGCCTTGTAGTGGAATAATACCAAGTGTTCCTACAGGAATGGAATTTAAGTTTCTTTTTTCTTCGCGAACCGACATTAGGAAAACCTCACTTTCTTTCAGTTAAGATGTTACCCCTTTTTTAAGGTGGCTGTTTTCTGCATTACGCGGATATCAGGTCCAGCCAGCTTGCATACTTTATAATTGCTGGTAATGCGGGAAAAAATGCGATCGGAATAGCGATCCCGCAATTCTCCCAATGACAGGTTCGTAGTGATAACTGTCGCTTTTTTCCGCAGATGCCTGTTGTTTAAGCAGGAAAAAAGTTGGGAGGATACAAATGCGTTGGTTAACTCTGTCCCCAAATCATCAATAATCAATAAATCACATCCATAGATATCTTCAGAGATGCCAAACAATGCTTCCTTGCTGTCCTTGTCAAACATACTTTTTGACAGTGTGTCAAACAATTGCGATGCACTAAAATAAAGAACAAGATTTCCGCAATCCATAAGATCTTTTGCAATACAGCAGGATAAAAAAGATTTCCCTGTCCCTACTGTACCATAAAAAAAGATATTTTGGTAGTCCGAACGAAAGGTTTTTATAAAATTTTGTGAAATTTGTACAGCTTTTTTGAATTTTTCCAATGCATCTCCCTCATAATAACGATAAGAAAGCATAGAAAAGTTTTCTGTACTTAATAAATCTTTAATATGTGACTGTTCATAAATTAAATTGATTTCGGCAGCACGAAAACAGCGGCATTTCTGATTCCCCATGTATCCTGTATCCTTGCAGAGATTGCACTCATATACAGCTGAGAGGTAATCCGGTGCAAATCCATATGTCTTCAGAAGAGAGGCTTTCTGTGTTGATAAATCTTTAAGACGCTTCTTTAATTCTGGAAGCGCTGCTTCGTCGCCGCAAAGAAGCCGCCGCCCCTGTTCAATAGAAACGGCGGCGACCTGTTTATCCAGTGCTTCATACTCGGGTATTTGTTGATAGATCAAATCTGTTTTCTCCGAAAGGCGTCGCCTTGCGACACGCTGCTTTTCTTCATAAGAGCGCATAATTTGATCATATTGGCTGTTTGTAAGTGGCATTGTTCTACTCCTTGCATGCTTTGGCGAGCATACTAATCAATAATTCTTCTCAATAAAATCTAAATTTTCGATCTTATTATATGAAAGTGATTTCCTTTTAAACTTCCAGTCATGCCGCCATCGGCGGCACATACAATCAGTGTGTATCTTAGATTTTCTTAGCTGGCGTATTTTGGCAGCTTAGAAAATCTTTACACACTTATTTCCATCGGTCGCGATACCATATTAATTGCTTAATATATTTTCCTCTAACTGCTCAAAATCATATGTATTCTGTGCAAAATGATTGAATTTATTTTTGGCAGTGCTGTTATTGTCTGCTTTTGGGGCTTTATTCTGCGTCTGCACAGAACGCTTGTATGGAGCATCCACCAATGGAATATCTGATTTATGATGCACGCCTGCCTGATACCATTTGCTTAAAATGCCGTCAGCGTATTCAAAGCGGTGAGAATCGGTGGTTAAAACCGTTTTATCGCAGGCTTCTCGTATTACATCCAGTAGAAAACCATATTCATTTGTCCATTTATTAATATATTCTAGCTCCTTTGGCGCTGGTGTTGTATTTTTGCCAAGTAGCTTCATTATTGTATAGACGGATTTGTCATATTTACGTGTGGAAAGCTGCGCTTCTTTCGGCGTGGTAATGCCACGGTCATGCCATGCAAGCGCTACTTTTTCCATATAGCGGAAATCCTTCTTGCCAAGTTCGACACAATGCTGTACCAGATAATCAATTAAATCTGCTGAGAATCCCAGCCTGTCATAAATAAACAACACGGTTTCTACATCGCTGCGCGAAAGATGCGTTCCGACATACTGTTCTGTAACCATTAAAAGCTGCTCTACTTCTTCATTGCTCTTAAAATTCTTTAAATCGTCTAACGAGTATTCTGGTTTTATCAGTGCATTATCGGGAGACTGGGCAGACTCCTGCCTGGGCGGTTCTTCCCAATTTTGTGTATTTGCAATTCTTTCAACAGGTGCAGAGCTGTTTGCCATGATTTTGCGGTCTGCCATTCTGCCTGTGCGCGCTGCCGCTGATAGTCCTGTCATTGTGGTACTTGTCCGCATATAGGTAGAACTTGTTCCCGCAGTTCCAGTATAGCTTGTCCGCGTGGGGGCATTTGGCTGGTGCATAAACGACAAAACAGGTGTAATGCGCGGCGCTGATCGCATAGGCGCTTCATAAGGGGTTTCCAGTGATAAAATTTCTATGCCGGAAAGATTATGTGCCGCGTCAAACGCAAGTGCCAGAAGCTCACGTGACTCCCAGTACGAAAGTGCACGCAGAACATCTTTTTCTGTATAATTAAACTTGTCCGCGATATCTGCAACACAAGTTGGCAGGTTGGCATTCATCATGCGAACAAGAAACAGATAAATTTTAAGCTGTGCATCATTGGCATCAGCCATATATTCATCAATAAATAAATTAGAAACAACAGTTTGCTCTTTCGGCACAGTTCGATAAATATTGACACGGTTCATAATAATCCCCCTCTATTCTAGCCCACTTAGCGGATCTGGGCGAACAAATTGAAATACTTACAAACGTTAAGATTTGCAATTTCTGCGCCGTCCATACTGTAGAAGCAGTCTATAGGCGGTGCAGAAAGGAAACTCTAATCGTTCGTGAGCACATCAATCAATTGACAGAAAATATTTTGACAGCAAGTATTTTGTGAAGTAAGTGTATTGTATCATAACTGAAAAAAAAAGCAACCCCCCGCCCCCGTCAACCCCTTGTGAATACTGGACTTTGCGGCAATTGTGGATATTGTGGATATTGTGGACGAAACCATGTTGTGAGTATAAAAACCTTGTAAATATAATGCTGTGGCAGATTTTAAGTTATTCACAATTATGTGGATGAAAATGAAAAATATCCACATTCTTTCAGTCAGAATCGACACAAAAAAATGTGGATATTGTGGATAACTAAATTCCAAGCAGGTTTTCGCCGATTTTTACTACATCTCCAGCCCCCATAGTTATCAACAAATCACCGTTGATACAATTTTCTAATAAAAAATTTTCAATTTTGTCGAAAGTGTTAAAATAATAGCATTCTTTGCCTATTTGTTCGAGCTCGTGCAGCAAATCTAAAGAGCTGATGCCAATAGTATTTTGTTCGCGTGCCGCATAAATATCCGCAAGAATTATTTTATCCGCAAGGGAGAGCGCTTTGGCAAATTCTTTTAAGAAAACTTTGGTTCGCGTGTAAGTGTGCGGCTGGAATACACACCAGAGTGTTTGATGGGGATAGTGTGACGCCGCCTGCAAAGTCGCTGTAATTTCCGTGGGATGGTGTGCATAATCATCTAAAATTGTAACGCCGCCGATTTCCCCTTTCCATTCAAAACGTCTGTCTGTTCCGGAAAATACAGAGAGTTCATGTAAGACGATATCGGATGCAATGCCCAGCAGTTCTGTTAATGCGATAACAGACAGCGAATTTAGAATATTGTGCTCGCCTGCAACGCCAAGCGTTACCCGCTCCGAGGGCACGCCATTTCTTAATAATGTATAGGAAGCTCTGCCTTTTTCGTCGTAGGCTGCTTCGGTGTAGCTGTAATTGGAAGCAGGGTCAGCGCCGAAGGTCACAATGCGGCGGCATGTAATCCCGTCTGTAATTTCAGAGAGACGTTCAATGCCGCTGTTAATAATCAGTGCGCCGTCTGCGGGAAGAAGCTGCGCAAACTGTTGGAAAGAGGCACGAATTTCATTGATATCGTGGAAGAAATCCATATGGTCTTCTTCTATATTAAGTATAATGCTAATGCGTGGGAAAAAGCTTAGGAAAGAATTGGTATATTCACACGCTTCTGTTACAAAGTAATCCGATTTCCCTACACGGATATTGCCGTGAATCGTCTTTAAAATCCCACCGATAGAAAGTGTTGGGTCTTTATCAGCATAAAGCAGCACTTCGGAGATCATAGAGGTTGTGGTAGTTTTACCATGTGTGCCGCTGATCGCAATGGGCATTTTGTAATTCTTCATAATCTGCCCCAATAGGTCGGCGCGTGTGATAATTGGGACTGCCTGCTGTTTTGCGGCGGTAAATTCAGGATTATCCTCTGCAATGGCAGCCGTATAAACCACCAGATCAATACCTTGTGTAATATTTTCTGCTTTTTGCGGATATTGAATTTGCGCACCCAGCGCGGTTAAATGATCGGTAAGCTCCGTGCGTTTGGCATCAGAACCGCTTACAGTAAAACCGGCATCCAGCAGAATTTGGGCAAGACCGGACATACTGATGCCGCCGATCCCGATAAAGTGGACATGAATCGGTTTTTCAAAGTTGATATGGTACGTCATAATACTGTAGTCCTTTCTTGTGCGTTGGTACTTTGGCACATTCCTTTTCTATATCATACACCTTGGCGAGTGAATTTTCTACATAAAATCATATGGAATTTGCAAAAAAATCATTCCTTATTCTGCAAAAGTAAAACGACATTATTTTACCTGTATTTCGTTAATTTTTCATAATTTGTACCGATATATATTATGTAACCGAAAAAAGCCAAAAAATGTGTGCAAATTCTTTTCTTTATTGGAATTGTGTGATATAATAAATTAGGGTTTACGAGATGCAGTTGTATAGACAACTGCAATTACGCTTCGACTGTTTTCGAGCTGTAATTTATACTGGCAAACGTGAAAGTTTGCCAATAACGCTGACTCACGAGCGTAATTATTTTGAACGATATGGTAAAATTTATCACTCGTGAGTATACCCGCTCAATTCGATTATGCAAATAGGGGTGACAACATGATTAAGAAAGAAATGATTGCTATGCTTTTGGCAGGTGGACAGGGGTCGCGACTGGGCGTCCTGACATCGAAAATGGCAAAACCGGCAGTTGCTTTCGGTGGAAAATACAGGATTATTGATTTCCCTTTAAGCAATTGTATTAATTCTGGTATTGACACAGTCGGAGTGCTTACACAGTATCAGCCATTAAAGTTAAACACACATATCGGAATCGGTATTCCGTGGGATTTGGATCGAAATATCGGCGGTGTAACCGTGCTTCCGCCATATGAGAAAAGCGGTGAGAGTGAGTGGTATACTGGTACTGCCAACGCGATTTTTCAGAATCTGGAGTATATGGAGAACTACAATCCAGATTATGTGCTGATTTTATCCGGCGACCATATCTATAAGATGGATTACGAGGTTATGCTGGATTTTCATAAGGAGAGCGGCGCAGAGGTAACAATCGCTTCGATGCCGGTTCCAATTAGTGAAGCAAAGCGTTTTGGCATTGTGATTACCGATGAGAATAAGAAAATTATCGACTTTGAGGAAAAACCCGAAAATCCCAGAAGCAACCTTGCCTCTATGGGAATCTATATATTTAGCTGGAAAACATTAAAAGATGCGCTGTTTGCCAAAGCAGACCAGCCGAACTTGGATTTTGGCAAGCATATTATCCCCTACTGTTATGAGAAAGGGATGCCGATGTACTCCTATGAGTTCAACGGATACTGGAAGGACGTAGGGACATTAAGCTCCTATTGGGAGGCAAATATGGAGCTGATTGATATTGTGCCGGAATTTAATCTCTATGAGGAATATTGGAAGATTTATACAAAGAGTGATATTCTTCCGCCGCAGTATATTGCGGAGAACAGCGTAATCGAGCGCTGTATTATTGGAGAAGGATCAGAGATTTATGGACAAGTATACAATTCTGTTATTGGCTGCGGCGTTGTAATCGGCGAGGGAACTGTTGTACGCAATTCGATTATTATGAATCAGACACAAATAGGAAGCCAGTGTGTGATAGAGAAGGCAATTATCGACGAGGATGTTCAGATCGGCAATCATGTGGAATTGGGCACACTGCCTGAGAAGCCAAATGATACAAAACCTGATATTTACTGCAGCGGACTTGTGACCATAGGCGAAAAGAGCGTGGTACCAAGCAGCGTGAAAGTTGGAAAGAATACTGTGATTTTCGGGATAACGGAAGCGGCTGACTATGCCGGCGGTATTTTGGACAGCGGCAAGACATTGATTAAGAATGGAGGGGCGGCAGTATGAGGGCATTAGGTATCGTTTTGGCTGGCGGAAACAGCAGAAGAATGGGCGCGCTTTCCCATAAAAGAGCGATTTCGGCAATGCCCATTGCAGGGAGTTACCGAAGCATTGACTTTGTTTTAAGTAATATGTCCAACTCGCATATTCAGCGGGTTTCCGTAATTACACAGTACAATTCCAGAAGCCTCCATGAGCATTTAAGTTCATCGAAATGGTGGGATTTTGGACGGAAACAGGGCGGCCTGTATACTTTCACGCCGACGGTAACGCCGGAAAACAGTGACTGGTATCGGGGAACCGCGGACAGCATTTATCAGAATATTTTATTTTTAAAGAGAAGTCATGAGCCGTATGTTGTAATTGCAACCGGCGACTGCGTATATAAAATGGATTACAATAAGGTATTGGAATATCACATTGCCAAGAAAGCAGATATTACTGTGGTAGTGAAAGATATGCCTGATACTACAGATATCGGAAGATATGGCGTTGTGCGTATGAACGACGACAACCGTATTGAGGAATTTGAAGAAAAACCAATGGTGGCGAAATCGAGAACAGTGTCCTGCGGCATCTATGTAATACGACGCAGGCAGCTAATTGAATTAATTGAAAAGAGCGCGGAGGAGGGAAGACACGATTTTGTACAGGATATTCTGATACGTTATAAGGACGTGAAAAGAATATACGGTTACAAAATTGATTCTTACTGGCGCAATATTGCGTCGGTAGAAGATTACTACAGCACAAATATGGACTTCCTGAAACGGGATATCCGCGATTATTTCTTTAAACAGTATCCGGATGTTTACTCCAAGGTGGATGACCTGCCGCCTGCAAAGTATAATCCTGGGTCACAAGTAAAAAACAGTTTGGTATCGAGCGGATGTATTATAAACGGAAAAGTCGAAAACTCCATTTTATTTAAGGAGGTATTTGTCGGCAATAATTGCACTATTAAAAACTCTATCATTTTAAATGATGTGTATCTAGGCGATAACACCCACATTGAAAACTGTATTGTTGAAAGCCGCGATACAATACGTGCCAATTCACACCATGTAGGAGAAACCGGTATAAAGGTTGTGGTTGAGAAGAATGAACGGTATGTTTTATAAATGATGGTTTTAATATACCAAAACAGTTTTTGGAACTTTCAAAAAGGGGGAACAAAAGAATGAGAATAACAGATGTTCGCGTTCGCAAAATAACGAAGGAAGGGAAGATGAAGGCAGTCGTTTCCATAACACTTGATGATGAGTTTGTGGTACATGATATCAAGGTGATAGAAGGTGAAAAGGGGCTTTTTATCGCTATGCCAAGCAAGAAATCCGCTGATGGTGAGTACAGGGATATTGCACATCCGATTAATTCTTCCACAAGGGAAATGATTCAAGGTACAATTCTTGAAAACTATGAAAAGGCTCTTTTAGAACCGGATGAAGAAGTAAAAGAAACAAAGGAATAAATAGTGTAGCTGTAGTTTTGTAGTTATAGTTTTTGTGTAAAATGTGGGTATGAATCAAAAGGCGCAGGCGAAAGCCGGCGCTTTTTGCATGGAGGAGGTATTATATGTTTGGAAAAAAAGAAAAGAAGTCATTAAAACTATTGTATGACAAAGAAAATCAAAAACCTGTAATCCGCGCAAGTATCTGCAACGGCGAACAAGTCGCTGGTTTTCGCGATATTCATACAGGAGAATTCTCTGAGGTTATGTTTTTGGCAAACAGGAATGATTTGGAAATTTTCCTGCACCGCTACGGCATAGAGCCGGAGGAAATTACCAAGGAATATTAATGGTTTGATGCGATTTACAGTTCAGAAAGAATTATTGATTAGCAATTGCAATTATGGTACAATATGTTAATATAGTAAAAACAGTGTTGGGAGAAATAAATTAGTATATACAATGGAGGGAGTAATCATGCTGCGAAGGACATCAAAAATATTGGTAGGAGCAGGCGCTTTGGGAATCGTGCTCGGCGGATGCGGGAATAATTCACCGCTGGATGCGAAAAATCCAGTGTCCATTGATATATGGACATATTATAACGGAGATCAGTTAACGGCTTTTGATGCTCTTGTGGAGGAGTTTAATGAAACCGTTGGGAAAGAGAAGGGGATTGTTGTAAAGGGTTACAGCCAAGGCTCTGTAAACGATTTGGAAAGCAATGTTCTGGCGGCAGTACAAGGCGAAGTCGGCGCGGATGAAGTGCCCAATATTTTTGCAGCATATGCAGATACGGCGTATGCCGTCGATCAAATGGGTCAGGTGGTGGATCTAAAAGAATACCTAAACAAAGAGGAAATCGACGCATACATAGACAGCTATATTAAAGAGGGAGATTTTGCAGGTACAGGTGAGATAAAAATATTTCCTACAGCAAAATCTACAGAGATATTTGTGCTGAATAAGACGGACTGGGATAAATTTGCGGCGGCGGAAGGGGCTGACTACACAGATTTGGCAGATATGGAAAGTTTGGTTAAGACAGCGCAACGCTACTACGAGTGGACGGACGCACAGACACCAGACATTCCCAATGACGGCAGGGCACTTTTTGGCAGAGATGCAATGGCAAATTATATGCTGATTGGCAGTATGCAGCTGGGAACAGAACTGTTTCAGGTTACAGATGGGAAAATGACGCTGCATTTCGATAAAGAAACTGTGCGGAAACTTTGGGATAGTTATTATATTCCATTTGTAAAAGGATATTATGCAGCGACAGGGCGGTTTCGCAGCGATGATATTAAGACAGGAAATATTATTGCCTTTATCGGTTCTTCGTCAGGTGTTTCGTTTCTGCCAGAGTCGGTAAATATCAGTGATACACAAAGTTATCCGATTGAAATTGAAATCTTGCCATGCCCGCAGTTTTTAGGCGGAGAGTCAAAGTATGCAGTGCAGCAGGGCGCTGGCATGGTGGTGACCAAGGGAACGGAAGCAGAGATTTATGCGTCAGTGGAATTTTTAAAATGGTTTACAGCGGATACGCGCAATATTCAGTTTTCAGTGAATTCGGGATATCTTCCGGTGACAAAAACGGCAAATGACAAAAATGTGATTGCAGACAGTGGTGTGCAGACCAGCGGCAATATCGGAAAGATGCTTTCGGTTGGTGTGGATACGGTAAATGGCAATAAAATGTATACGACAAAAGCATTTCAGACAGGAACAAAGGCACGTAATATTTTGGAATATGCAATGAGTGACCGTGCAGCGGCGGATCGTGAAATCGTCGTGTCAAGGCTTGCTTCAGGTATGCAGTTGGAGGAAGCGTGTGCCGACTTTGTATCGGAGGAAAATTTTAACGCATGGTATGAGGAAACCTTAGCAAAGTTACAAGCGTTTGAGAATTAGAAATGGAGAAGTAAAATGACCAAGCGGAAAAAGGACAGGACGATTTTTCGGGTAATGGTTCTGCCGCTTCTAAGCATACTGGCGGTGGAGCTGTGTGTGTTGGTGGGGAGTCTGCTGTTTGGCGGCGTGATTACAAAGTTAAATCAAAACGCGCAGGATATGCTGGCACAGCAGGTGGAAAACAGAGGAAATTATCTGTTAAATGATATGATAGGCAACTGGTCGAACTTAAATATTATCGCAGAGCACATTAATGAGAAGATTCAGGATAAGCTAAATCATGGGAAATTGAAAAAGGAAGATTTCAATGAAAATAATGAAAACTGTGTGGAACTGCTCAAGGAACTGCGGCCAGATTTAATAGAGGTTATGTATAATAAACAGGTATCAGGTATTTTCCTAATCCTGAATACACATAGTTTGGAACCAGAATCCGCACCGGAAACGCTGCCAGGGATTTATTTGCGGGATTTAGACCCAACTTCTACGCCGTCACAGCGCAATGAGGATATTTTAACGGAACGTGCGCCGGTGGAGGTCGTTCGTGCAGGACGTATTGCAACCGATACAAGTTGGCAGCCTGCATTTTCTAAGGCGGATAGTGTGGAACAGCCATTTTTTTACAAACCGTTTCAGGCGGCATATACCAGTAAGAAACGATTAGAAGCAAAGGATTATGGGTACTGGACAACCAAGCCTTATTGTCTTTCAGGAGATACACGCAGAGCGATATCGTATTCGATTCCGCTGATATTGACGGATGGGACAGTTTATGGTGTGCTAGGTATAGAACTTTTGGAAGACTATATGCAGTCTTTGCTGCCATGCAGTGAGCTAATGGAGCTGGATCGTGGTTCCTATCTTCTGGCGGTTTCGCAGAAAGGGGATAATGCGCTTGCGCCGGTGCTGCTGTCAAGCGAACTGATTACCAATAAGGCATTGGAAGAATTGCAGTTTCAGATTGCATCACAGAATCCAAGTGCCGTGCGGGATAGCAAAGGTGAGTATTATGGTGCTTTAAAGCCCTTGGTAGTATATAGTAACAATGCCCCCTTTGATACAGATAAGTGGTATCTTGCCGGTATTAGCACAAAAGATAATTTATTTGCTTTTTCAAGGCAGATGCAGCGTATTCTGTTGTTTTCGTTTGTTATTACCTTTGTAATCGGTTTAATTGGAAGTTTGTTGGTAAGCTACCGTCTTTCTAAGCCAATACAGCTTTTGTCCAATGAGGTGGAGAAAGCGAAGAAAAGCAATGAAATGCCGATTTTGCCCGATACGGGTATACGGGAAATCGATCAGTTTTCGGATGCCATTGTGCGGTTGGGACATGAAGTAATTGATTCTTCTACACGTTTTCTGCGCATTATGGATATGGCAAGCGTTGATTTAGGCGGGTATGAGATTAAGGAAGGATCGGACAGTGTATTTGTGACAGATAATTATTTTCCGCTGCTGGGTGTGGAGAATATAGATATTGACAGTATGACCGCAGAGGAATTTAAGCGTAAACATCAAGAGATTCTAAACAATCTTGACCGTACGATTTCTGAGGATGGAAGTGTTGCGTATCAAGTGCCGTTGGGACAAGGACGAATACGCTATCTGCGTTTTGAAAATGTAAAGGAAGGCAGCCGCCATGTCGGTCTGGTGGAGGACGTTACGGCGTCTACATTAGAGCGGATGCGTGTGGAACGGGAGCGCGATTGTGACGGACTAACGAAGCTGTATGCTAGGCGGGGCTTCCGCAAGGTGGCAGATGAATTATTTTTATATCCTGAAAAAATGAAGATTGCAGGACTATTAATGATTGATTTGGATAATCTAAAGACAACAAACGATCGTTTTGGGCATAAATTTGGCGATATCTATATACAGACAGCCGGAAAATGCTTTATGGACAATACACCAGATAATACTGTCTGTGCGCGTATCTCTGGTGATGAATTTTTGGTGCTGTTTTATGGATTTAATAGCCAGGATGAAATCCGCGAAAAGCTGCGTATATTGTACGATGCAATTCACAAGGTAGAATTTGTTTTGCCGGATGGCAGCAATATGGGCTTAAGCGCTTCTGGCGGTGTGGCATGGTATCCGGCGGACAGTACAGATTTATCCGTGTTAATGAAGTATTCAGATTTTGCAATGTATCAGGTGAAGCGTTCTAAGAAAGGCGCGTTAAAGGAGTTTGATGCAGCGGCATATCAAGTGGAGATGGAACAGTATCTTCAGGGAGGGAAAGAACATTAATAAATTAGTATGTGATTGATAGGAGCGCGGTTTGTATGGATAATGAAAAGAGAGTAGAACCAGACTATATCGAGGAACTTGTCGCGCTGATTCGCAGCGGCGGAGCGGAGTCTGAGATTGTGCAGCAGTTGACAAATTATCATGACAACGATATTGCTACCGCGTTGGATGAACTCAATCAGGAGGAGCGCAGGCGTCTTTACCATTCGCTGGGTGTGGAGCGGGTGTCGGAGATATTCGCCTATTTGGACGATCCAGGTAAATATATTGAAGAATTAGAATTAGAGCGAGCGGCGGATATTATTGAAAATATGGATGCGGATGATGCCGTGGATATCCTTGAAGAGATGGACGAGGAAATTCGGAATCAATTAATAGAATTGATAAACGAGGACTCGAAGGAGGATATCAATTTAATCCGCTCTTATGATGAAGATGAAATTGGCAGTGCGATGACAACCAATTTTATAGAAATCAGCCGCAGGCTTACAATTAAACAGGCAATGCGTGCACTGATTGCGCAGGCAGAGGACAATGACAATATCACAACGCTGTTCGTAAAAGATGATGATGGTACCTTTTACGGTGCGTTGGATTTAAAGGATTTAATTATTGCAAGAACCTATATGGACTTGGAAACGCTGATAATCCGTTCGTTTCCTTATGTGCGCGCAAAGGAACGGATTAATGAGTGCATTGACCGTATCCGTGATTACGAGGAGGATTATATTCCGGTACTTGATGATTGTGATAAGTTGCTAGGCGTGATTACCGCGCAGGATATTGTGGAGGTTGTTGATGATGAGTTGGGCGATGATTATGCGAAACTTGCCGGAATGACTGAGGAGGCAGAACTTGAAGAAACGCTTGGTGAAAGTATTAAAAAGCGTCTTCCATGGCTGATTGTGCTGCTGGGATTAAGTATGTGTGTATCAACAGTCACGAGTTTATTCGAGGGTGTGATTGCACAGCTTGCAATTATTGTAAGTTTTCAGTCGGTTATTCTGGGAATGTCGGGAAATGTCGGCACGCAGTCGCTGGCGGTAACGATCCGCTTGTTAATGGATGAAAACCTTGAAACTAGACAGAAGCTTGGAATGATTTTTAAGGAAATGCGGATTGGGTTCTCTAATGGGTTAATACTGGGTATGATGTCGTTTGCAATTATCGGCGGATATCTGTGTTTTCTCAAGGATAAATCGCCGCAGTATGCATTTGCAATCTCAGGATGCGCAGGAATTGCGCTGTTAATGGCAATGACTATTTCGAGTTTAGTAGGAACGATTGTACCCATTTTTTTTAATAAAATCCATGTTGATCCAGCAGTTGCTTCCGGCCCCTTAATAACGACTGTGAACGACTTAGTCGGTGTGGTTACTTATTACGGTGTGGCATGGATTTTGCTGATACAAGTGCTGCAACTTGGTTATTAGTATAATGACTATTCCCTCGAAAAAAGATTAAGTTCAGAAAACCGAATGTATAATAATCCAACATTTACAAATACTAGCAATACATCTTGAGCGTGCCAAGTGTTAAAAGACATAAGTTATAGAGTCGTTTTGGCACCATAGATTAGGGTTACATGAAATTTGGATTGGAGGAAAATGCGGTGAAAGCTACGGGAATAGTGCGTAGGATTGATGACCTTGGACGCGTGGTAATACCAAAGGAGATACGGAGAACGTTAAGAATCAGGGAGTCGGATCCCTTGGAAATTTTTACCAACAATGAGGGCGCAATCATATTAAAGAAATATTCGCCAATTGGAGAGCTTGGAAGTTTTGCGAAGCAGTATGCCGAGAGTCTTTCTCAAGTATCAGGACATGTGGCGCTGATTGCCGACAGAGATCAGTTTATTGCGGCAGCAGGAAGCAACAGCAAACAGATACTGGGGAAGAACGTCAGCAAAGAACTTGAAGAAAAGATGAACTCGCGTGAAACGGTCTGCGCTTCAAGAGGAGAGAAAAGTTATATTGGCGTAATGGATAATGAAGTGGAGGAGTATCAACATGAAGTGATTATTCCGATTATTACGCAAGGAGATATTATTGGTGCAGTGGTGCTTTTGTCTACCAATGAGGGGGACGATATGGATGAGGTGGAAATGAAGCTGGCACAATCGGCAGCAGGATTTCTTGGAAAGCAGATGGAGCAGTAACAACCGTAAGGGGCACCTGTGGTTTAAAGCCGCAGATGCCCTTTTCCATATACAGCACAATGCAAACGTTAAAGGGATTTCCCTACTTGATAATTCCATCTAAACCATATGAAACAGCAGTAGGAACGGAATCGTTCCTAAGGAAAGGCAGGAACAGACAGAATGCAGTTTACAGGGCTTGAATTACTTTATCTATTTCTTATTTATTCCTTCTTAGGATGGGTACTGGAAACGACAGCGACCGCAGTCAAGCACAGGCAGTTTGCAAACAGAGGATTAATCAACGGGCCGATGTGTGTTATCTATGGTATTACAGCAGTGCTGATTACAGTTACACTATCTGATTTATCTGGCTTTTGGCTGTTTTTGGGAAGCATGATTCTTGCTAGTATTATTGAGTGGTCGGTTGGACACTTAATTGAGCGGGTTTATCATGAACGCTGGTGGGATTATTCTAATAGGAAATGGAATCTTGATGGTTACATCTGCTTTTCCATGTCGCTGCTTTGGGGAGTTTTTGGCTATAGCGTGATGCTGTGGGGAAATATGCTACTGCTTCGTGCCTATTGGATGCTGCCAGTCTTTCTCCGCAGCCTGATTGTATGGGGCGCCTTTGCTTTCCTTGTATTGGATGCAACCGCAACGATGTGTATTCTTTCGGGAAGAAGCAAGCGCATGGAATCATGGAAAGCCGCGGATGAATGGTTTACCGGCATAAGCACACGGCTGGGCAGATGGATTTATCAAAAAGTCGACCAGCGTATTCAAAGGGCATATCCGCAGGCAAAACACTATCCAGCGGAGCAAAAGAACAAAATGGTGTTTGCCCAAGGATGCGGATTCTATAAATTGTTTCTGCTGTTTTTTATTGGCGCTTTTTTGGGGGATATTATTGAAACCTTTTTCTGCCGTGCAACGGCTGGCGTGTGGATGAGCAGAAGCAGTGTGGTCTGGGGGCCATTTAGTATTGTTTGGGGAATTGGAATTGCTGGAATAACAGCATTGCTGTACCGTTATCGCAATTATTCTGACCGTTTTTTGTTTATTATGGGGACAGTGCTTGGTGGAGTTTATGAGTACATTTGCAGTGTGTTTACAGAAATTGCTTTTGGTACAGTGTTCTGGGACTACAGCGACATTCCGTTTAACCTCGGTGGACGGATTAATTTGCTGTTCTGTTTTTTCTGGGGAATTGCAGTCGTTGTGTGGTTTAAAATGTTATATCCGCGTATTTCTGACTGGCTGGAACGGATTCCGGTAAAAATAGGAAAGACAGTTACATGGATATCTGTAGTGTTTATGATATGCAATATCACAGTATCTTGTATGGCTCTGGCGCGGTATGACCAACGTAGCCGCAGCGTGCCAGCACAAACAGGGTGGCAAATAACAATGGATGAGCGCTTTGGTGATGAGAGAATGGAACGGATTTACCCCAATGCATTAATGGTGGAGGAATAGAGAATTTTTGTAATTTTATAAAATTTTTATTTACCACGTCTGCAAAATGTGAGAAGATGAAACAGGTGGGAAAAATCGGCTTTTATACTAAGCGTCGAAAAAACCGACGCTAAGTATAATATTATGCACACAGCCACACAAAGGAAAATTGCCGCTTTGCGGCGTGTGGCTGGCGCAACTGAACGGCAAATCTTTTTGCCATTCAGTATAATTATAGAAAGGCAAGGTGCGATATGGCGATGAATCAGAAAAAATATAGTACACCTCTGTCCCTGCGGGATATTCAGGTAACAGACGACTTTTGGAAAAATGAAATGGAATTGGTACGCACAGAGGTGATTCCCTACCAGTGGGAAGCATTAAACGACAGGGTGGAGGGCGCTGCACCTAGTTTTTGTATGCGCAATTTTCAAATTGCAGGTAAAATGAATCGTGAAAAGGCGCAGAAAGGGAGCAGCTATCAGGAACCTAAATACACTTTCCGTGGTTTTGAATCCCTGCCAGAAGACCCGCAGCATATGGAGGATCAATTTTACGGATTTGTATTTCAGGACAGCGATTTTTCTAAATGGATAGAGGCAGTAGGATATTCCCTGACACAATATCCAGATGCTGCATTAGAGGAAATTGCGGATGGTGCGATTGATATTGTGTGCGCAGCGCAGCAGGAGGACGGTTATCTGGATACTTACTATATTATTAATGGAAAGGATAAGATATTCACGAATCTGCGTGATCATCATGAACTATATTGTTTTGGCCATTTGGTAGAAGGCGCAGTTGCTTATTATCAAGCGACAGGAAAGGATAAGCTGTTAAAGGCGGCGGAGCATTTTGCTGATTATATCGATCATTATTTCGGCGAGGAGGAGGGAAAATGCAAGGGTTATCCGGGACATGAAATCGCAGAAATGGCACTGGTGCGTTTGTATGAGGTGACAAAGAAGAAGAAATACCTTGATTTAGCCGCCTTTTTTATAAACCAGCGCGGAACAAAGCCTTATTATTTTGATACAGAGGGACATCCGAAGGAAAGCATTCATGAAGAGGAAGGAGGACTGCGTTATGCATATAATCAGGCGCATCTTCCTGTGCGTGAACAGAGTGAGGCGGTTGGTCATGCTGTCCGTGCGGTTTATCTGTACTCCGGCATGGCAGATGTGGCAAGGCTAAAAGAAGATGAACGCCTGTTTGCTGCCTGCGAGCGTCTTTGGAACAATATTGTGGAGAAAAAGTTATATATTACTGGCGGAATCGGTGCTACGCACATGGGGGAAGCGTTTTCTTTTAATTATGATTTGCCAAACGATACCGCGTATGCAGAAACGTGTGCTTCAATTGGATTGATATTTTTTGCGCGCAGGATGCTGCAAATTAAACCGGTTTCTAAGTACGCGGATATTATGGAACGCGCGCTGTATAACGGTGTGTTAAGCGGCATGGCATTGGACGGGAAAAGCTTTTTCTATGTGAATCCGCTGGAGGTAAATCCAGAAGCCTGCCATAAAGACGAGCGCAAATTTCATGTAAAGCCTGTGCGTCAGAAGTGGTTTGGCTGTGCTTGCTGTCCGCCAAACTTGGCAAGGCTGATAAGCTCGATTGGCAGCTATGCCTATACTGAAACAGATGATACACTGTTTGTGCATCTCTATATGGGAAGCAGCATAACTAAGAAAATAAATGGTGTGGACGTAGAGATTTGTATACAGTCGCAGTTCCCTTGGGATGGAGATGTGTCATTGACTGTGCGTGCAAAAGACAGTGGATTAAAATTGGCGCTAAGGATTCCGGACTGGTGCGGCGGTTATCAATTGGAACATTCCGGACAGTATCAATGTACAGAGATAGACGGCTATTTGTATATGGAAAAGGAATGGGGCGAGGAGGATACAATTGCTATTTCTTTCCCTATGAGAGCAAAACTAATGGCGGCTGCGCCTGCGGTGCGGGAAGATATTGGCAAGGCGGCACTGGTAAGAGGGCCAATTGTCTATTGTATCGAGGAGGCAGATAACGGCAAGGATTTGCACCTGCTTTCGATTAAGCCGGATACCACATTTGAAGTGACAGAGGAAACCATACAAGGTACATTGGTGCGCAAAATACGCGCGCAGGGTTATCGTACTATTTTGTCACAACAACAGGGACGCCTGTATTATCCATTGGAAACAAAGGTGGAGAAACAGGAGGTTTCGATAACGTATGTGCCATATTATACATGGGCAAACCGCGGCGAAAACGAAATGCAGGTATGGGTTGTTGCGGCATCCGATAAGGGAGATAGAAATGATTTTTGAAACACATGCGCATTATGATGATAAGCAGTTTGATAAGGATAGAGAAGCACTGCTTTCCTCTATGCCGGAAAATGGAATTGACACAATCGTAAATGTAGGCGCAAGCCTGTCGAGCACGGCGGCAGGCATTGCTCTTGCGCAGCAGTATGCCTATGTTTATGCAGCGGCAGGTGTTCACCCCAATGAAACTGGTGAACTAAACGAAGAAAATTTTTGCTGGCTGCGGGAACAATGTAAGCATCCCAAGGTGGTGGCAGTCGGTGAAATCGGTTTGGATTATTATTGGGATAAACCAGAACACGATATACAGAAAAAATGGTTTGTGCGCCAGCTTGAACTGGCAAGGGAGATTAACAAACCTGTAATAATCCATTCAAGAGAAGCGGCAAAAGATACCTATGATATTATGAAAGCTAATAATGCGGCGGAGATAGGCGGTGTCGTACATTGCTATTCTTATAGTACAGAGCTGGCGCTGGAATTTGTGAAAATGGGCTTTTACATTGGGATAGGAGGCGTTGTTACTTTTCAGAATGCAAAGAAAATGGTGGAAGTAGTGGCATCTGTTCCGCTGGAGCATCTGCTGCTGGAAACAGACTGCCCGTATCTTGCGCCAGTTCCCAACCGTGGCAAGCGCAATTCCTCTTTAAATTTGCCCTATATAGCGCAGAAAATTGCAGAGATTAAAGGGGTTTTATATAATGAAGTTGTAGAAATTACTGCGCAGAACGCAAGGAAGATGTACAGACTGGACAATACGCAGTACAAGAAGGAGTGAGAAAATGGCATCGCTTGGAAATCCTACGAATACGATTGCAGTACTGCAAAAATATGGCTTTCATTTCCAAAAGAAATATGGGCAGAATTTTTTAATTGATGCAAATATACTAGAGAATATTATTGCTGCCGCAGAGGTTGGCAGGGAGGATTGTGTGCTGGAAATTGGCCCAGGAATTGGTACCATGACACAGTATCTTTGTGAAAATGCAAGAAAAGTAATTGCTGTGGAAATTGACAAGAAATTAATTCCCGTTCTGGAGGATACGCTTTCTAATTATAACAATTGTACTGTGATAAATGCGGATATTCTGGAAATGGATATCACAGCGCTTGCCAAACAGGTAAATCAAGGAAATCCGTTAAAAGTGGTTGCGAATCTTCCTTATTATATTACAACGCCGATAATAATGAAGCTGTTTGAAAGCCACGCTCCTGTGGAAAGTATAACGATTATGGTGCAGAAAGAGGTTGCAGGCAGGATGCAGGCGCAGCCTAGTACGAAGGATTATGGTGCGCTTTCGCTGGCAGTACAATATTATGCGAATCCGCAAGTGAAGTTTTTAGTTCCAGCGGGGTGTTTTATGCCCCGTCCGAATGTAGACAGTGCGGTTATTAAGTTAACAAAGTACATAAATCCGCCAGTAGCTGTATCCAATGAACAACATTTATTTGATATTATTCATGCAGCTTTTAACCAACGGCGCAAAACACTGGTGAATAGCCTTTATAATGCCGCAGGATTAAGTATAGAAAAGGCTGCCATTTGTTATGCTTTAGAGAAGTTGGGACTGTCTATTTCTGTTCGAGGAGAGGCTTTAACACTTGAACAGTTTGCTATGCTTGCGGAATTAATATAATTTATACGCAAAAACGATTCGATTTTCCTTTTTACACAGCACATATTGTCCGTTTATGCAAGATGGGTTGTGTAAAGATTGGAAAATCTTAACGTTTTTGAGCATAATTTCCTTGCCTTGCGAGGAAAAACCTAGTACGCCGTTTTCTTAATCCTCGTATACAAAGTGCCTGATATTTGTATTGGTGCAAGGCGGAGGAAGGAAGATACATTTTTTAATAGGCAGCGAAATTACTGGCTGTTTTCTGATTTCTTGAATCCGTTCTGTAAAATCTAACTGCAATTCTTTGTATAAACGGAAAAGTTCTTCTTTCGTCTTGCATTTGTCTGCCGTGTGAATATAGATATCGGCAAGCGTATATGTTTCATTATGTTCCATACTGCTGCAAATATTTGCATTCTGTTTTTGCTCCACATTATAGAGGAGTCTGTCAGAATTGTTTGTTTTCAGGACGAGTGTAGAAGGTGCTGCAATTGCTGCTTATGCTGAATCTAGTTGCTTATAAAGTGCTGATTTTCCGTGCTACCGCGTTGACATAAGGAAACGAGTGTGCTAAACTGTCCATATGAGTGCGCCGGAAACAGCGTATTAAAAGACAATTAGCAAATAGAGAATGTAATATGCACATAGCCGCACAGAGGAAATTTGCGGCGTGCGGCTGGCACAACTGTACGACAAATATTTTTGCCGTACAGTATAACTATACAATAAACGAAAGTGGTTACATTTTAACTGAGGTGATTATACTTGGATAAATACGAATATAGGATTCGTTCAGAAGAAATTAACAGATTAATAGAAAAAGAAAAATATGAGGAAGCTGTTGCAATCGCTGATAAAATAGATTGGCGGCGAGTCAAGAGTGCTACGACTCTGTTAAAAATTGCGGCATTGTATCGCGCAAACAGACGCAAAGAGGATTGTCGTGCTATGCTGCAGTTAGCGTATGACCGTTATCCTACAAACCGATCGGTAGTGCATTCGCTATGTGAGATTTCTATTGAAATGGATGATGTGGTAGCGGCAATCGAATATTATAAGCGGTTTGTAAAGCTTGCACCGCGGGATAATGGCGTTTTTACGCTGCGTTACCGTATTTTGGCAGCGCAGGAAGCCAGTTTGGAAGAACGGATTGAACTTTTGGAAGAATTAAAAAAGAGGGATTATCAGGAGGAGTGGGCATATGAACTTGCTTACCTCTATCATAGAGTAGGACTTGCGACGAAATGTATTGAGGAATGTGATGATTTAATTCTGTGGTTTGGAGATGGCGCTTATGTAATAAAAGCGATGGAATTAAAAATGCTTCATGCACCATTGACTCCGGTTCAACAGAAAAAATATGAGGCAATGCTCAATGGCGTAAGCAGTGAGAGCGTTGAAAATGATTATAATGGGTATTCACAGGATGCATATGCAGACGAAGACTATCAACAAAATTACGTGGAAGAGGATTATGGGAATGCGAACAGCGCAGAAAGTCAAGCTTTACAAAATTCCTATACGGGAGAGTTCTATGTAGAACATACATACGGCACAAACGGCAATACGGCGCAACGAAATCAGGACACTTTTGCAAACAGTAAGTATCCCGAAGAATTGTATTCTAGTGAAGCTTATGCAGATGTCGTTTATAATGATGAACCACAAGAGAATGCAAATTATCAAGAGTATTCGGAGAATGGTTATGGTGAAGAGGCTTATCCCGATCAAGCATATACAGGAGAAATGCAGGTAAATAATGCCTATGGGCAAAATACATACCCAGAAGAAGAATATCAAACAGGAGAATATGCAAAAGATATATATACCGAAGAACCATATCAAGACGGTATATATACAAATGAAACATATTCTAATACAAATAGAATATACTCTAATGTAGATGAGGCTTATCCGGATGGAACGTATGAAGATGAAACATATACCAATACAAATGGAGAATATCATGACAGCGCATATGCAGAGGAAAACTATGGAAATGTAAATGGGCAGTACCAAGACGGAGCATACGGTAACGAAACCTACGAGAATACAGACGGAGTGTATCAAGACCAAGCATATGCCGACGAAACTTACACGAATGCAAACGGAGTACACCAAGACCAAGCATATGCCGAGGGAACTTACACGAATGCGGATGGAGTATACCAAGACCAAGCATATGCCGAGGGAGCTTACACGAATGCGAATGGAGTGTACCAAGACCAAGAATATGCTGACGGAACTTACACGAATGCAAACGAAGTGTACCAAGATGAAACATATGGTGCTGCAACGTATGAGAAGGCAAACGGAGCATATGTAGATGAGCAATACCAAAACGGAGCATATGCTAGTGAGAACTATGCCAATGGGGCATATCAAGAAGAAACATATCAAGACGAAACATATTCTGACGAAACCAATGTGAATGCAACGGGATTCTATCAAAATGGAGCATATAGTGATGAACCTTATGCAGAACGTAATGGTGTATATGCATACAGAGCATCTGGTGACAAAACTTACGCGAATGCAAATAGCACGTATCAAGAGAGTACATATACAAATAAGCCTGTAAGTAAGCCAGCTCCCGCAATTGTGCAGCTAAACGATATGAGCCAGTACAATACTATTAATCTGCAAAAAGTAGTTGCGGATGGTATGAAAGAGATATCACTAAATGATAGTACAGAAGAAGATGAACCTTTGCAGCAGCCAGAGAAGCAGTCAGGATTCCGCGAAATAATCGTAGAGGATAATACTTTGCCGCATATTAAACGGGTAGCAGAATTGCTGGATGGTATTTCGGAAGAAAAACCCGGGCCGGATACTGGGGCAATTCGAAAAGTAATCCTTCCAGGCGACAAAGCACGCTTTATTAAACAGGAAGCTGATATTGAAGAACTGCACAATACAACAGAACGTTCTGTCAGTGAGGAACAAAGCCGCATTGAAAACACCGGCGAAAATATTTTTCATGAACAGAATATTTTTCATCCCACTGCGGAGCAGCAGCAAGATCCCAAGGCAATTATTGGAGCAGCAGGGTTGGAAAATGTGCTTGTTGAATGGGAAAGAGTCAAGCGCGAAATCGAACAGCGGCGTAAAGAAAAAGTCCGCCAGCATGTGCTAAGCCAGACTGGAAAAATCTTCGAAAACTTTGACAATTCCATTAGAAGCGGTATTCTTGGAGAACTTGACAAAGAAGAACCAGAAATTAAAAAGGCAGTCGAAGAAGAAGCCCTTTTGCAGTCGAAGCAGGACTTTTACCAACAAACAAAAGACACAGACGTATATACAATGTATCCGCAAGAAAGCAGATACTCTAATAAAGAGTATCCACCTGAAAGCAATTTAACGCAGCAATATGAATCCACAGAATACTATGCGCAAGAAAGCTATTCCGATGAGGAATATGAATACCCTCAAGAACGTAATTTCGAGGAAGACTATCCCCAGGAAGGCTATATTTCAGAGGAGTATCTTCAGGAAGACAATATTGTAGAGAATGATTTGCAACAAAATAATGGCAGTGAGAATTACTTATATGAAAGCGATTCCAGTAAAGAGGATTTGCAAGAAAATAGCACTATAACAGATATTCCTGAACATAGTTCTAATGTTGTCCAAACACCACAAGAGTATGGGAAGCAGATATTTGAAGAAGAACAAAACAATAAAGTGGTGATATTAAATCAGGAAACTGCTTTCACAGAAGATTTAGAAAATGTGGAAGCATCAGAGCAAGATATACAACAAGACAACTTAAATAAAGTCTATCCAGCAGAAGACAGTGTGGTAGAATCCCACACTAACATTATACCAATAGATGCTGCAAGCCTTGCAGAATCAAACTTTAATAAAGCGTACAATCATGAATCACAAAATAAAAAAATAAAAAATAAAAAAAGCCAAAAACCACAAATGGAACAACAGCTAACAAAGGTGTCCCAGTTAAAAGAATCACAAAATAGAGAACTTATTACCAATGAACCAAAAAGCATAGAATCTATAGATTCCCAAATTGAGGAACTCCAAAATAATAATCACAGTTTTGAAGATTCGCAAACACAAGAATTACAACTAGAAGAACCACAGGATATCAATGTGCAACCCCATATACTAAAGCCGCAAAAAATGCAAAATATAGAGTATCAAACCAATAAATTTCAAACAGAAGAATCTCGGATAGGATATGCTCAAATAGAAGACCCTCAAATAGAGAACTCTCAAATAGAATACGCTCAAATAGAGGATTCTCAAATAGAATACGCTCAAATAGAATACTCTCAAATAGAAGAATCTCAAATAGAGAACTCTCAAATAGAAGATTCTCAAATAGAGGACTCTCAAATAGAAGACTCTCAAATAGAAGAATCTCAAATAGAATACTCTCAAATAGAAAATTCTCAAATAGAGAAGTTTCAAATAGAAGAATCTCAAATAGAAGACTCTCAAATAGAGAAGTTTCAAATAGAGGGCTCTCAAATAGAAGAATCTCAAATAGAGAAGTTTCAAATAGAAGAATCTCAAATAGAAGACTTTCAAATAGAAGAATCTCAAATAGAGGACTCTCAAATAGAAGACTTTCAAATAGAGAACTCTCAAATAGAAGAATCTCAAATAGAGAAGTTTCAAATAGAAGAAACACAAGATATAGATTATCAACCTAATACGCTGCAATTAGAAGAAGACCAGATTACAAATTACCAAACAGAAGAATCACAGCAAGACTACCAAAATATAAGCTACCAGACACAAGACTACCAAAACATAAACTATCAAACAGAAGAACCATCACAAAACTACCAAAATATAGACTACCCAACAGAAGAACAACAACAAGACTACCAAAATATAAACTACCAAACAGAAGAAGAACAACAACAAGACTACCAAAATATAAACTACCAAATACAAGAACCGCAACAACAAGACTACCAAAATATAAACTACCAAACACAAGACTATCAAAACATAAACTATCAAACAGAAGAAACGCAAAATATTCCATACCAATATGCAGAAGCGTCACCAACCGAATTGCTAAATAATAGATTCTACACTGAAACACCATATGAAAATGCTTCTGACCAAAACATACAAAGTGAAACACAAGCGATTCCAATACAAAATACAACGCAAAATCATTCTGATAACAACCGCAGAACGATGATACACGCAGAGGCGGAAAATCTGCCACTTGGTATTTTGCAGGCAGAACCAATAGGGTCTGTTCAGGTTCAGCCTGTTCAATCAGTGGAGCCGCTAAAACGCAAGTCAACCGGTCGGTTGCCAAAGATCAGTACAAAAACTGGAGAAATAAATATTAAAGCGAGTGCAATGGCAAGCGCAATTGCATCCGCAGCGGCAAAAAGTGCCTATGAGGAAGAAACAGATGAGGAGCGGGAAGAATTTGAACGCGAAAAAGCAGAACAGATTGCCGAGATGGCGAAAGAAGATGCATTAAAAACACAAGAGATTAAGATGAATACGGCAGACCTTAGTTCCCTTTCTGATAAAATTATGGCAACTACAAAGAAGGAAGCAACGGGTGCAAAGCGTGAAGATATCCGCGAATTTACACAGGAGGAGCAGGAACTTTTTGAAAATTTTGCTGTTACAAAGAAGATTAAAAAGCAGATTCTCTATGCATTAGACAATATGTCGCTTGCTGGATTTACCGGAAATGTAATTGTAACCGGCGACGCAGGACTTGATACTGTGCGGATGGCAAAAAATCTTGCCCGAAGGTTCCAACAGCTTGAGCCAGCCTTCTCAGGAAAAATTGCAAAAATTACCGGCGAGAAAATTAATATAAGAAATTTAAAAGAAATCTTTGATAAATTGGCAAATGGTGCTATTATTATAGAGAAGGCAAATGGAATACTGGAAGAAAAGCTCTATGAAATGGCGATGCTCCTCAACCGGAAAAATTTTGGTTTGGTAGTGATTATGGAAGATACCCGAAAAGAGATTACCAAACTTTTGAAAAAGCAGGCGATGATAGCAGACTATTTTAATATCCGGATTGATTTAATGGAAATGGATAATAATGCGCTGGTTGCTTATGCAAGAAATTATGCGCTTGCGCTGGAATACTCCATTGACGAACTGGGCATACTTGCACTTTATACCAGAATAGCTAATATCCAGAGCGGCAATCATGTAGTGACCAAAGACGAAGTTAGGGATATTATTGACGAGGCAATATGGAAATCAAAGAAGTCAAAAGTAAAGAACTTTGTTGATGTGCTGTTCTCAAAGCGGTATGACAGCCAAGATATGATTGTACTGAAAGAGCGGGATTTCATATAACAAATGCGCAGCAAATTAAAATGCAACGATTAAAAGGGGGAAAACGAATGGAAACAACGAGTACAACGAGCGCTGCTAATGAGAAGGAACCAATGGAAACTACCATATTTATATCAGATGCCGATCAATATGTCTTTGGACAGGGAACGCATTATGATATTTACAAGAAGTTGGGGGCACATCCCTGCAAAAAAGGAAAAAAAGATGGTGTATTTTTTGCAGTTTGGGCACCGAATGCGAAAGAAGTATATGTTATTGGTGAGTTTAATGGTTGGAACGAGAGCGCCAGCCCAATGGAACGGCTTGGTGAGGGTGGTATTTATGCAACATTTGTCGAGGGAGTCAAAGAAGGGCAGATGTATAAATATATGCTGGTGCTTCCGAATGGTGCAAGGCTGTACAAGGCAGATCCCTATGCAAACTATGCAGAGATGCGCCCAGGCACTGCATCAAAAGTATACGATTTAAACCATTTTAAGTGGACAGATAAAAAATGGATGACAGATAGAGAGAAAAAGGATATGAATAAAGAACCCATGGCAATTTATGAGTGTCATATTGGTTCTTGGATGAAACATCCCGACGGCACCGAGGACGGGTTCTATAATTACCGTGAATTTGCGGATAGAATGATTGAATATTTAAAGGAAATGCCTTATACACATGTTGAGTTAATGGGAATTGCAGAATTTCCGTTTGACGGTTCTTGGGGATATCAGGTAACAGGGTATTATGCACCAACTTCACGGTATGGAACACCAGACGATTTTCGCTATCTAATTGATTTATTCCATAAAAATAATATTGGCGTGATTCTTGATTGGGTACCTGCACATTTCCCAAGAGATGCACATGGACTTTGCGAGTTTGACGGAACCTGCTTGTATGAGCATCCTGACAAACGCCTAGGTGAGCATCCGGACTGGGGAACGAAAATCTTTAATTACAGTAAAAATGAAGTACGTAATTTCTTAATTGCAAATGCGCTGTTCTGGATTCGTGAGTTCCATGTTGACGGACTCCGCGTTGACGCAGTTGCTTCTATGCTCTATCTTGATTACGGCAAACAGGATGGGCAGTGGGTAGCGAATAAATACGGTGGAAACGAAAATCTTGATGCAATTGAGTTTTTCAAACACTTAAATTCTGTAATTCATGGTGGATATCCCGGTGTTATGACCATTGCAGAGGAATCTACGGCTTGGCCGAAGGTAACAGCTCCCCCAGAGGATGGCGGACTTGGCTTTTCTTTTAAATGGAATATGGGCTGGATGCATGATTACTGTGAATATATGAAAATGGATCCTTATTTCCGCAGTGGCAATCACAATAAGTTGACATTTGCTATGAGCTATAACCATGCAGAAAATTATATCCTTCCACTATCACATGACGAAGTAGTACATTTAAAATGTTCTATGGTAAATAAAATGCCGGGATATGAAATTGATAAATATGCAAATCTGCGCAATTTATATGCATTTATGTTTGGGCACGAAGGCAAGAAACTTTTGTTTATGGGACAGGATTTTGGACAGGAACGCGAATGGAGCGAAGCAAGAGAGCTTGACTGGGGGCTGTTAGAAAAGCCGTTTAACAAAGGCATGAAAGAATTTATGAGCGAACTGCTGAACCTTTATGTAAAGAGTCCATGCCTGTATGAAATAGATAATGATTGGTTAGGGTTTGAGTGGATGAATGCAGACGACTATGAGCGCAGCATTTACAGTTTTGTCAGAAGGACAGAAAGCGGTAAACAGCATCTGTTGTTCGTTATTAATATGACACCAGTAGAATATCCTAAATATGAAGTTGGTGTGCCGATGAATACACAGTACAAGTTGGTATTGAATTCTGACGAGGAGCGTTTTGGAGGAAATGGAAATAAAATTCCAAAAACCATCAAGGCGAAAAAGGGAGAGTGCGACCATCGGAAACAATATATTTCATTTGATATGCCGCCATTGACTGCCCTTATATTTTCTTTCTAAAATAGTGAAGTATCAGCTTTGCTAACGTATATATGCAAAATAGGCTAATCCGTCTATATAAAATTGAATTATAAAAATATAGGAATCCAAGGATATAAAATTAAGGCTGTAGGGAAATAATTAGAATTTATTATTTTCCGGCAGCCCTTTTTGTTTATAGACCTGTGTAGAGGAAGCATGCAACCCATTTCAAGCAGTTAGGAATTGTTAATAAATTACGCATGACAATTACCTGTCTAAATGTCCATCTGCGGCATCAGGATATCTTGACATAAGGCATGGCTCTTATGCCTTTGCCTCCTATGCCTGCGATTTTCTTCTAATTACAAAGTAATTTGCATAGGAAGATTTATACGGCGTACTTGTCACAAGTAATTTCTGAAAAGTTCCTTGGTTCTATTAAAATAATATATGAATTAAAAGATACTATAGTAAACGCATTTTGTATCTGCGTTTTGACTTTTTGTAGCTGCTGTGTATTCAATTAGATTTGGATGCAAAACGCAAAGGTATAATTCGTTTACTATAAGTATGTTATTTGGGAGATTGTGTAAAGCGGAATGATTTTTCTACTTTTAGCAATGCACTTTTGGATATATTTATATTCTTAATATTAACGATTTATATTCTTTAGCGATTTTTTTGCAACTGCTCGATATGGGATGCAACAAATATGGAAATCAATACAATCTACCCCGCGAATCTGCTAAGCAAGCAAAGATGCTGGCATTATTTTACCGTAATTAATTCATATTGTCTGCTTCCTAAACCGATTTTTTCTGCGTGCTCCAAGCAGGAACGCCATTCGGATTCTGGTGTTGAATTTTGAAAGTGATCGTGATGATCCACAAAGTCTTTTTTCGCCATATTATCGGATAATTGGCTGTTTGGCAGCGGCGATGCTTTTAAGCATGCATCTACGCACGCCTGATCGAGTGCAAGTGGATCAAAGGAGGCAAACATTCCCAAATTGGGCAGAATCGGTGTATCATTTTCGCCATGACAGTCACAGTTTGGAGATACATCCACAACCAGTGAAATATGGAAGTTAGGACGGCCGTCAAGAACAGCTTTTGTGTATTCCGCCATTCTGCAGTTTAATGTTTTTACTGCCGCATAATCCTCAAATGATATAGCATCAAAATTACATGCACCCAGACAGCGTCCGCACCCTGCACAGTGTTCTGTATCAATTGTCATTTTGTGTGTTTTTTCATCAAAAACAAGTCCTTGATTTGCACATTCTCGGAAACAACGCTGGCATCCGCGGCAAAGTTCCGGATTGATAGTAGGCGTTCCGTTGCTGTGCTGATCCTTTTTTCCTGCACGGGATCCGCATCCCATACCAATATTTTTAATAGCTCCGCCAAAGCCAGCCATTTCATGTCCCTTAAAATGTGATAAGCTGATAAATACATCGGCGTCCATAATTGCGCGACCAATTTTCGCTTCCTTTATGTATTCGCCACCGCGAACTGGTACTGCAATATCATCGGTTCCTTTTAGTCCATCGGCGATAATAATAGGACAACCTGCTGTCAGCGGCGTAAAACCATTTTCCCATGCACACTCTAAATGTTCCAGCGCATTTTTACGGCTTCCAGGATAGAGCGTGTTGCAGTCTGTCAGAAATGGCTTGCCTCCAAATTCCTTAACGACATCAACAACGGCACGCGCATAGTTCGGACGAAGATAACTAATATTGCCCAGTTCTCCAAAATGCATTTTAATTGCTGCAAATTTTCTATCTAATTCCAGTTGTTCCATTCCTGCTTTTTTAATGAGCCGCTTGAGTTTTGACGGAAGACTATCTCCTAGCTGTGCCCGAAAATCTGTAAAAAATACTTTTGCTTTTTCCATTATGATTCCTTCCTTTCTTCAAAACAGTCTGATTCCTATAAAAAATGAGCCGCCAGAAGAAAATCTTCAACATAAGTTGCACCTATAAGAAGATTTTTTGACGCCTTAGTTCATTATAATAGGAATATCTATGGAAAATCAAGTATTTTAGATAAATAATCATCGTATTAAGAACTTTCAAGTTTTAGCTTGTCACGATTTGTGACTTTGCAGCATGACGAGGAGTTCTGTATTTATGCGGTCTTTAAGATTTTCGTCATGTTAGGAACTGTTCAGAAATTACTTGTGACAAGTACGCCGTATAAATGTTCCTATGCAAATTACTTTGTAATTAGAAGAAAATCGCAGGCATAGGAGGCAAAGGCATAAAGAGCAAGCCTTATGTCAAGATTTTCTGATGCCGCAGATGGACATTTAGACAAGTAATTGTCATGCGTAATTTCTGAACAGTTTCTTAATTCTGAGAATCCAGGTTAAAAGCTCATGAAAGCTGGCGTGGCTGTGAATTGTAATACCTAGCCATAGCTTAAAACTATGGCAAACATAAATTTTTTATATTATTCATTTTGCAAAAAATAAAGTATAATCGTCTACAAGAGATCAAAAAGTAATTTAGGTAAAATATGTAAGCTTTACACCAGTTTACAACTTTTTGAAAATCTTCCAATTTGCTGTTTTAAAAGAAAGAATGATACATTTTAACTACTACAAAACATAGGAAAATGAATATTTATTCAATGTAAAACTATGAAAATATAACTTTTACAAATACTTGTAAACTGCTGTAAGTTTTATATAAAGAAATAAATTATATAAAAGAAGTATATTACAGAAATAGAAGGAGCAAAATAATGATTATCAGTGAAAAATTTAAAAACAAAAGACCTATTATTTCCTTTGAAATCTATCCGCCTAAGCGGGAGGAAGCATTAAGGGATATTGATGAAACTTTAAAAATTCTTTGCGAGTTAAAACCAGATTATATCAGTGTTACATTTGGTGCTGGCGGAAGCAGCAACAACAATAAGACGATAGCGCTTGCAAAAAAAATCAAGGATGATTATGGCGTTGAACCATTAGTGCATTTAACATGTCTTACATATAATAAAAATGAGATAGACCAATTCCTTAGGGAATTACAATCTCAGGGATTGGAAAATATTTTAGCATTGCGTGGTGACAGGAATCCCAATATTGCACAGAAAGAGGACTTTTTCCATGCCTCAGAATTGACAACATATATTAAAAAGAATGGGAATTTCTGTGTGGCAGGTGCCTGTTATCCGGAGGGACATCCAGAATCCCCAGATATGGTAAGTGATATTACGAATATCAAAAAGAAGGTGGAGGCAGGCGATGCGTTTCTGATTTCGCAGCTTTTTTTTGAAAATGAAATGTTTTATAATTATGTGGAAAAACTTAGAATTGCAGGCGTTAATGTACCGGTAACAGCCGGAATTATGCCAGTAATCAACAAAGCGCAGATAGAGAAAATGGTTTCCGTTTGCGGTGCTTCTCTGCCTGAAAAATTTAAGCGCATATTAACGAAATTCGAGAATAATAAAGAAGCGCTGTATGATGCGGGCATGGCATATGCAGTAAATCAAGTGGTGGATTTGCTGGCAAGTGATGTGGATGGCATTCATCTCTATACAATGAATAACCCTAGAGTTGCGCGGAAAATCTGCGAGAGTATCCGCAATATTATATAGAATGTTAATTTGACATTGGCGAGGGGATAAGGGGCTGGCGCGACGGAATGGCAAATCTTTTTGCCGTTCCGTATATTATACGCAGACCCATTCAGAGCAAATATGCTGCTAAGGCGGTGCGCGGCGAGTAGAGAAGATGGTTCTTCCTTGCTCGATTTGGTATGTGTGCAAAGCACGCAGGGAGTATAAAAATGAATCGACTAGCATTGTCAAAGTTATTTCAGGCAATTACGGACGAAGAACGGGAACGAATTTTAGTGTGTTCTAAAGCTGCGATAAAACAATATAAAGCGAATCATTATATATTTGAGCAGGGCGGCAGGCCCTCCAAATTGTTTTTGCTGCTAAGCGGCCGTGTCCAAATTGTCAAGGATTTTACTTCTGGAAAAAGAGATGTATTGTATCTCGTTGAAGCAGGAAATGTTTTCGGCGAAATCTTTCTTTTCGGTGATAGGGAAAGTTACTGGTATGATGCAGTTGCCGTGACGGATGTGGAGGTGTTGGAAATGCCATGGGATTTTTTTTATCATTTCTGCTCCAATGCCTGTGAGCATCATAAGCAGCTTACACAAAATATGCTTGAAATTTTATCAGAAAATAACTTTAAGATTACAAGGAAGCTTCATATACTCAGTACTTCCTCCTTGCGGGAACGGCTTGCAATATGGCTGATAGACTCCGCAGACACTACAGGAAAAGTCGAACTCCATATGAAACGAGAACAGTTAGCAGATTTTCTAGGTGTTGCAAGACCATCACTGTCACGTGAACTAATGAAAATGCAGAGTGATGGTTTAATTGCTGTAGAAAAAAAATACATTATTATAAAAGATGAACAGGCGTTGGAATTATTATATGAATAATTCTAAGGAATTGCTCAAAAATTATAGTAAACGACAAAAGTATTTGCTGTTTAGTATACTTGATGCACATGACCGTATAAGGAATTTAGCCGCTTTGCGGCGTGCGGCTGATGCAACAAAACGGCAAATCTTTTGGTCGTCAGTATAAGTATGATAATGTATAACAACTGTGATAAAATGACACACGCGTCAATATTTTGTAAGCAGTATAAAGAATCATTTCCTTCTTTAAGAAAGTAAGCTTACTTTTTAAACTGACATAGCGTGATGTCGGTGTTGGGGAGCTGTATGCCTCGATTCCCGCGGCGGTAGCGATAAGCATTGCACGCTTCATATGGAGAGGATCACTTACAAAAATAACTGTCTTAATGTTTTCGTATTCCATTAACTCTTTGGCATACATAATGTTTTCCTGCGTTAATGTAGATTTTTCTTCTATTAAAATATCTTTGGAAGGAACACCTTGTGCCTCTGCGTACAATTTTGCTGTATAAGAGTCTGAGAGCTGATTTCCTTTACCATAGCCGCCCGTTAAAATCAGCTTTTTCACATATCCCTGCTGATACAGCCAGACTCCGTGGTTAATTCGCTCCGCAAAAACAGGACAAACTTTTCCATTGTAAGTAGCTGCACCAAGTACAATTGCGGCATCTGCCTTGCATTTCTCATCTACATTTCCATAACTCCAAATACTGAAGGCGGTACTCGCTGTATATATTAGTACTGCCGTCATAATTAATAAAATGCCATTTATAATATATTTTAATCGTTTTTTCATATACGAATTCCTATTCTTTGTTGAACCTAAAGCAGTGGTACATTTTAAAAATAATATTGTTTTCCCGGTAAATGTTTAGCGGAATAATTTAAAATGGAACTGTTGCATTAAGGAAAACAGATACAAGGTACTATAACATTACACTATATTTATACGATATCTTATATAATGATTAAAGCGTCAAAAGGGTTAATTAAGAAACATGACCACAATATATAGAATA
>VSNQ01000169.1 GCA_009774395.1 Lachnospiraceae bacterium | reverse complement strand
AGGGCAGGAGTGTAAGTGCAGTAATGTATTAAGCTGATTGCAACTAATAGGTCGAAGGCTTACCCTAAACGGCAGGAAAGAGGGAAAAGAAACGGATAAGGAGAATAGGAAAGAGAGAGAGGACTGTGTTCGGTTTTCAGGGAACAGACAAAAAGTGTTTATTCATATAATGTTGATTAATACGAATAGTTAGTAAAATGTTGTTGTGAGTGAATTCCTGCAGCATTTTTTTTGTGCGCAGATCCGTGCAGAGGAAATATGCCGCTAAGGCGGCGCACGGGTCGCGCGGCGGGGCTGTCGCATTAAGGGAAACCTATACAAGATATTACAATGCTGTACCGCATTTTATACCATATCTTGTATAATCAAAACTTAATGCGACAGTCCCGATTGTAGATTTATTTATGAAGAAGTTTCTTAATAATTTGTAAATCAAATAAAGTATCATTAAAAAGTATGTTAAATATTATACAAAGTTTTTACCTAATTTCAATAGTTTGTTATATTTAAGTGTATAATAATGATATGAGAAAATAAATGTAAAATTTGAACTTTAATTATAGGAAGGAGCAAGGCAATTAATATGAGAGTTTTGGAAAATTTAGAGCCGATGAAAGTTTTTTCTTACTTTGAGGATATATGTAAAATACCGCATGGTTCTGGTAACTTAGATGGAATTAGCAGTTATTTGGAACAGTTTGCAAAAGAAAGAGGATTGTTTTATATTCGAGATAGCAGCAATAATGTAATTATAGTAAAAGAGGCTTCGTGTGATTATGAGGCAGAACCTCCCATTATTTTACAGGGACATATGGATATGGTTGCAGTGAAAGATAGTGACTGTAAGATAAACCTTGAAGAAGACCCTTTAGAATTAAAGGTGGAGGGAGATTTTGTTTATGCCGAAGGAACCAGTCTTGGTGGAGATGATGGCATTGCAGTAGCCTATATTCTAGCGTTATTGGATAGTGATACAATTTCTCATCCGCGTATTGAAGCTGTAATTACAACAGATGAAGAAGTTGGTATGGAGGGGGCAACGGCAATTGATTTATCAATGTTAAAGGCAAAACGAATGCTGAATATAGATTCTGAGGAAGAAGGAATACTGCTTACAAGCTGTGCAGGCGGTGTTCGGACAGATTCTCATATTCCTGTGCAGAGAGAGTGGAAAGACGAGAAAGAGGGCTCTTTTATTGAGGTAATAGTAGGAGGTTTGAAAGGCGGACATTCTGGTACTGAAATTCACAAAGAACGCGGCAATGCAATAAAAATAATGGGAATAGGATTGCAGCAGATTTTGGAAAATATGCCTTTACAGATTGCAGAATTAGCAGGCGGCGAGAAGGATAATGCGATACCGCGAGAGGCAAAAGCTGTCTTGTTTGTCCCAGAAGGAATGGAAGAATTATTTTTTAAAGAAATTTTACAGATAGAAACAGAGATAAAAAATGAAAACTCTTCCAAAGAGAAAGACCTTTTTATCAAAGTCCGTAAAACAAGTATTGCGGAAAAGTCTGTGCTGAATCTGGAGAGCACACGCAATGTTTTATCGTTTCTTGTTTTGCTTCCTAATGGTGTTATGGCAATGAGCGCAGATATTCACGGATTGGTTGAAACATCGTTAAATGTAGGAGTTTTAAGGTTGGAGGAAAAGGAACTGGTAGCAAGCTGTGCTATTAGAAGCGCTATTGAGTCCGCAAAAGATAAGATAAAATTGCAAGTGGAAACACTTACAAAGATGCTTGGAGGATATGTTGAAACATTTGGTAGTTATCCAGGTTGGCAGTTTGATCCCAATTCAAAATTAAGAGCATCCATGATTCAGATTTATAAGGAAATGTTTGGAAAAGATGTAAAGATAGAGGCATTGCATGCAGGACTTGAGTGCGGCATTATGATTTCCAAAATTCCTGGACTTGATTGTGTTTCCTTTGGCCCTAATATATATGATATTCACACAACACAAGAACGTTTAAGTATTTCTTCAACAAAAAGAATGTGGGATTACTTGCTTGCAATTTTAAAGTATAAAGAAGCATAGGAGATTAGAAGATGGCAGAAAATTATAGAGAATTTAATGCAGGAAATAATACAGAGGAATCTGAGGACAAGAAAACGAAAAAAACATCAGGAAATAACCGATGGGGCAAGTCAAATAGTATTATAATTGCAGTGCTGGCAGTTATGATTTTGGCAGTTTTATCGTATGAATCAGTGTACTCAATTGGGGAACAAGAGCAAGGAGTTGTTACAACGTTTGGAAAAGCGGGAAATGTTGTGACATCAGGACTTCATTTTAAAATACCATTTGTGCAAAAAGTTACAAAGGTAAATACAACGATACTAGGTTTTCCGATTGGATATCGTTCTGATAGAAGTTCGCCAGAGGAACCAACCGTGCAGCAGGAAGTGGAATCGGAATCATTGATGATTACTGCAGATTTTAATTTTGTCAATGTTGATTTCTATGTGGAATATAAGGTTGCAGATCCCGTAAAGTATTTGTATAATTCCCATCAGCCCGAGGAAATATTAAAAAATATTGCGCAGTCATGTATACGAAATATTATTAGCAATTACGCAGTAGATGATGTTATTACAACAGGAAAGAGCGAAATACAGGCGGCAATTAAAAGCATGATTACAGAAACTTTGGAGCAGCAGGATATTGGTTTGATGCTGGTAAATATATCTATGCAGGATGCAGAACCACCTACACAGGAGGTAATTGAAGCGTTTAAGGCAGTGGAAACGGCTAAACAGGGAAAAGAAACTGCGATAAATAATGCGAATAAATATAGAAATGAAAAATTGCCGGAGGCAACAGCAAAAGCAGATCAAATTAGGCAGGAGGCGGAGGCATCAAAGCAGCAGCGTATTAATGAGGCAAATGCGCAAAAAGTGCGTTTTGAGAAAATGTATGAAGAATATGTAAAAAATCCACTTATTACAAAACAACGTATGTTTTATGAGGCAATGGAAGAGGTGCTTCCAGATGTTAGGCTGATTATAGATGATGGAAGCGGCGACTTAAATAAAACATTGTATCTGGATGAATTGCAATTAAAGGATATTACAGATAATGCGGATACTACATTATCGGACACACCAGAAACAAACACGTCACTAGAGGAATAGCTTTTGAAAATAAGATTAATTGGATTAGGTTGATTAATATTTTTAAGCAATGGATACGAGAATGCCTGATAGGATAGGTAGATGGGAGCGAAAATGAAAAAGAATTTTGGTAGAATAGCAGCCGTTATTATTACGCTGGCAGCGGTGTTTTTACTTGTAAACTCAGCATTTGTGATAAGGGAAAATCAGTATGGTCTTGTGCGGCAGTTTGGGAAGATTGAGCGGGTAATATCGGAGCCAGGGCTGTATTTTAAAATACCATTTATACAGGAAAAAGGAGTTGTGACAAAAGAGCTTCTGCTCTATGATATTGAAAAATCAGATGTAATTACAAAGGATAAGAAATCTATGATTGTGGATAGCTTTGTATTGTGGAAGGTGACAGACCCCAAAATTTTTGCGCAAACGTTAAATACATCTTCTGTAAATGCAGAGGGAAGAATTAATGTTGCGGTTTATAATTCTATTAAAAATGTAATAAGTAGTATGACTCAGGCGGATATTATTGCGGCGAGAGGGCAAGAACTGACAAATTTAATTATGGGAAATCTGGCATCGATCAACCAATATGGTATTGTGATTTCTTCTGTAGAAATTAAGCTGTTGGATTTACCAGAGGATAATAAGGATGCTGTGTTTGAACGTATGATTTCAGAGCGCGGCAATATAGCGGCAACATATACGGCAGAAGGCAATTCAGAGGCGCAGGTAATTCGCAATACGACAGATAAGGAAACGGCACTGTTAATATCAGAAGCAGAGAAAGAAGCAGAGATATTAAAGGCAGAAGGGGAAGCACAATATATGGAGATTATGGCAGACGCGTATAAGGATGAAATGCGTGCAGATTTTTACAGTTTTACAAGAAGCCTAGATGCAGTGCGAAATGCAATTACAGGTGGAAATAAGACGATTATATTAGATAAGAGTTCACCGATTACGCAGATATTTTACTAATGATATTTATTGGGAAAATGGGGCTGTCGCGTTAAGAAAAATATATACAGGATATTATAACACTGTGCTGCGTTGAAACGATATCTTGTAGAATCAAAGTTTATTGCGACAGCCCTATGATCTTTTGTGGCTCTTATTATGCTTCGCTTGTAGAATCGCCGAGCCGCGTGTAGAATAAAATCAGATAAAGTCCGCAAATGCCTACCAGAGCGTAGATAATTCTGGAGAACCAAGACATACTGCCAAATATTGTTGCGACCAAATTAAAGTCAAAAAAACCAATCAGCCCCCAGTTTACGGCGCCGACAATCGCAATTGTTAATGCGATGCAATCTAGGAATTTATTACGCATAATTATCTCCTCCTTTGTGCTAGTATGTGTATTTTACAAGAATTTATACAAAAAAAGTATCTTAATATGCAGATTTTTGCATATATTTATCAGTGCAGGGTTCGACAAAACATAAATTTTAAATAGAATTTCATAAAATTTATAGATATAAATTGAAATATTGAATTTTATGTGTTATTCTATTGATGTGTGAAATAATTTTATATTATTTCTTGGCTGGAATGATGTTTCGCTTATATAATGAGTATATTGTATTAAGGAGGAATTTTATTTTAAATGCTGATATTCAGGCGAAAAAAGTTTTGAAACACAACAGCGGTTTCTGCATAGATTATTATAGCAGAAGCAGTGAAAACCAATGAATTATTTAACAGGAGAGAAGTAGTTTGAAACAGATGAATTTAGAGGATTTAGAGCAGGAGAGATTGAACGTGGGAAAAACAGTGGAAAAGAAATCAGTAACTAAAAAAGCAACAGAAAAGAAAGAAACGGCAGCTAAGGCAGTAAGTACTGCAGCAGTTGAGGAGGCAGTTGCTAAGGAAGAAGCAAAGACAGTAGCACCAGCAGAGGAAAAAGCAGCAGAAACAAAGGCTCAGGAAAAGAAAGCAGAAACAAAGTCAGCAAAAAAAACAGAAACTAAGAAAACTGATAAGAAGGAAACAGAAAAGAAAGAAGCAGAGCCAAAGGCAGCAAAGACCAGCAGAGCAAAAGCAAAGCCAGTTGAGAAAATAACATTGCAGGTTAACGGCAGAAGTGATTTGGCAATGGAGAATCTTATTGATAGAGTAAAGGCTGCTTATGTGGCTGAGGGTCACTCTGCAGATTCCATTCAGAATGTCGAAGTATACATAAAGCTTGATGAAAATATGGCTTATTATGTAATTGATGGATATGCGTCAGGCATAAGCTTATATTAAGCGTTAGAGTGCTTTTATAGTGCGAAACAACTTTAGGATTGGATTAAGGCTTATTCAGTTTATGGATAGGATTTTATGCGAGGCAGCAGAATGCCACGGTAAGATAAAGAGCACTACGCGGATGGGTTAACCATGTTCACGGAGTGCTCTTTATTTTGCACAGACTCATACAGAGGAAGTAGGGGGCTGTTGCAATAAGCTTTGATTATACAAGATATAGTATGAATCGCAACATAGTGTTAGACTATCTTGTATACATTTGACTTAATGCGACAGCCCCACAAGAGCCGTGCGGTGAGTAGGACTATGTCCTACATGATTGATATTATATTGTCAGAATGTATCATTCTTTAGCATCTTTGGGATATGAAAGATTTAAGTAACTTAGTTCATCATCAGAAAGATTTGTAAAGTTCGCTAAAATCATTCTTACATTCTGTTCTTTTGCTCCACATAGGAGGTAGATTATATCTGCTAATTGGGCTACGATATCTTTCAGCCGCAATAAATCTATTTTGTCGGGTTTAATGGTATTCATAACTTATCATCTCCATAAAGAATCTTACTGGGTAACATTGATTGGGTGCTCTCTTACGCATATATTTTTAATATGGTTTATTACGCTGCATATAATTCCAAATGCGTCAGGCTTGTCTTATCTTAACATAAAAAATGCAAACAATCAACAAAAATAAAGTATAAAATTTATAATTCGACATTATTTGCAGAGAGAAAAGTAATATAAAATAACAAAAAATAAAAAACCTTGTGCTAGTGCCAAAATAGCAGGTGCGGCAGGAACGGAGGAAACAATGGAATATATGGAAAATGCAAAGCGGCCCGTATTTGTTGTTGGGCACAAAAACCCGGATACGGATTCGATTTGTTCAGCAATTGCGTATGCATATCTGAAAAATTTAAGCGATAATGATACGTATGAGTATTTACCTGCACGGGCGGGGCAGGTAAATCAGGAAACACAGTATGTGCTTAATGCCTTCCATGCCGATGCGCCGCTTTATTTGCATGATGTTATGACCGATGCAAGGGATATTGATATTAATGCTGTGGAGGGTGTTACAGCCGATGTATCTTTGAAAAAAGCGTGGCATTTAATGCGTGACCGTGGTGATGTTACGCTGCCAGTGATTGATGGGGGAAAGCTAATAGGGATTATAACGATTGGCGATATTGCAAATGCATATATGGATGTATATGACAACTGTATTTTATCGACAGCAAAGACTTCGTACAAAAATATTTTGGAAACGCTGGAAGCCAGAATGGTAGTTGGCGATAAAAATGAGTATTTTTCACGGGGCGAGGTGGTAATTGCTACGGATAATCCAGATGCATTAGAGGACTATATCCATGAGGGAGATATGGTTATTTTAGGAAACCGTTATGAGGCGCAACTTTGTGCGATTGAGATGGGGGCTGCCTGTGTTGTGATTACAATGGGCGCTAGAGTTTCCAAAACCATTCAGATTTTTGCAAAGGAACATAATTGCATTTTAATTAATACGCCGTATGATACATTTACGGTGGCGCGTTTGATTAATCAGAGTATGCCGATTGGTTTTTTTATGCGCAAGGAGAAAATTACGACTTTTAAAATTACAGATAAGACAGAGGATATTCGGGCGATTATGAAGAAGAAACGCTACCATGATTTTCCGGTACTTGATGACGAGGATAATTATATTGGCATGATTTCTCGTCGTACCTTGTTGAATTTGCGAAAAAAGAATTTGATTTTGGTAGATCATAATGAACTTTCGCAGACGGTGGATGGAATTGAGTTTGCGGATATTCTTGAAATTATCGATCATCACAGGATTGGAACATTAGAAACAGTATCACCTGTATTTTTTAGAAATCAGCCGCTTGGCTGTACTGCGACGATTATTTATCAGATGTATCAAGAGAAAAAAGCAGAGATACCTAAAAATATTGCAGGATTAATGATGGCGGCAATTATCTCAGATACATTGATGTTTCATTCTCCGACCGTTACCGAAAAGGATAAAGTAGCAGCAGCGAAACTAGCTGAAATCTGTGAAGTTGACCTTGAGGAATTTGCAGTAAACATGTTTGGAGCAGGGAGTAATCTTGGGGATAAGACGGCGGAAGAAATTTTCAATCAGGATTACAAGAATTTCTCTGTGAATGGATTTGATTTCAGTGTTGGGCAGATTAACTCTATGAATAGTATAGAACTTGGAGAAATAAAGGAAAAACTTGTGCCTTATATTAAAGAGCAGATGCCGAATCTTGCAGTGGAAATGTGCTTTTTTATGCTGACAAATATTGTATATGAGAAAACAGAATTGCTTTGTTTTGGAGATAAGGCAGAGGAATTGGTGCGTGAGGCATTTATTTTATCAAAATCACAGCATAAGTTTGAATTAAAAAATCTTGTTTCTAGGAAAAAGCAGTTAATACCAGCATTTGTTTCTGTATTGCAGCAATGGGAGAAATAAAAAAATTTGGAAAATATGCACTATGTTTTATGGAATATGGACGACATTTTATTTATGCAGGCGATGAAGATAACAAGATTTAGAAAGTGTATACTATGTTTTATAGAATATGAACGACATTTTAT
>VSNQ01000168.1 GCA_009774395.1 Lachnospiraceae bacterium | reverse complement strand
GAACAAGGGAGCGTTTGAGGAAATTTCCCTTTGGTTAAGCAATTTAATTTTAACAAAAACACAAAAGTAAATTGGACATTTGGGAAAATCAGTGGAGCGGTTCATTAGCTGTGCCACTGATTTTTTGCTATCCCTTGACAAAATATTTTGAAATGTCCGAGCTTTGTAATAATTCAGCCTGTTTTTCTGTCGAAATCAAAGACCCCTCGGACATTTGTGTAACATTTGTAGTTTATGCTTGTGGTAAATCAATATTGAGGGTGAGGACACATGAAAAAGATACTGCTGATCGACGCCAGCGACACCTATATATGGTGTCTGCAAAAATATTTACAACGGCGAGGCTACCCGATAGAAACGGCTTCCACACTGAAAGAAGCTCGGACAGCCATCCAAGAGGAAATGCCTCTGGTAATCTGCTGTGATCTCGACCTGCCGGACGGTACAGCAATGGAGTTGTTTCATGCGCTGCGGCGGGTGGCGGGGATGTTCCAAATGAAGAATCCCCCTGTCCGGCTTCTGCCGTTCTTTATCCTCACCGAGAACAGCGACCTTGCCACGGAATATGAATATCGGCATGAGGGCGTGAACGACTATATCATCGCCCCGGTAAATATCCCGGAGCTGATACGGAGAATTATGTATTTTGTTGAAGATTCAAAATAATGGTAAAAATCTTGAAATAAAGTTGATTTGAAGGAGGTGGTGACATGGGAAATTAGCCGTATTGGATATATCTGAATCCGGCAGACAAATTGGAGAAAAATTGTTTGCTTTACTCGATACAGAGCAGCAGAAAGATTTATTGCAGTATATTCTTAATAGAGAAAATCTGAGTGATTTCCCGATATTTTCCTATGTACTGTTTCTAAATGTCACGGTTTCCAGAATGGTTCAGTTCAACCATTATTGGAAATCCGGGAAGGTGATCTGTATTTTTGTCTGGAAGAAAGAACGGTGTGTGTCGGCGGTCAGGAGATAGAATTAACAGCTAAAGAATTTTATATATGGATTGAAAAAAGTATAGTTGCTGTATTACTTATAGATACAGTTGCGCTTATTGGGATATTGATTGTCGGAATCACCAAAGTAAGTTTGGGTCATAGTCCGGCATTCAAATCATAATATCAAAAATTTTATCAGTGCAAGCGGATTTTCCAAAGCAGCAGGAATAGAAGTGGAAGCAGAACCGGAAAGATTGTTTTCTGGCAGTATATGCTCTATCGGTTGTCTTTTCGGAAATTCCAGAGTATAATCTTTGGTGCAGGAACAGCGGTTAAGTAATAAAAAATTGGTTGGAGATGGATAAGAATGCTTTATATTGCGATATGCGAAGATGAAACTTCCCAGCTTGCAGTCATAGAGGATAAGGTGCGGATGTATTTGAAGAATAATCATATTTTAGCGGAGCTTAAAGCATATGGACGCAGTGACCTGTTGAAATATGATCTTCAGGAGGGGAAGTATTTTGACATCATATTGAGTGATATTGAGATGCCCGGCACAGACGGAATGAGACTGGCAAAAGAAATAAGGGGCTGTCTGCCGGAAGCCATTCTGATTTTTGTGACTGCGTACTTGAAATATGCAGTCGATGCCTATGAACTGGAAGTGTTCCGGTACATTCCCAAAAGCTGCCTGGATGAAAAGCTGCCGGAAGCTTTGGGGATTGCCATAAAAAGGATACGGTCCCAGTCAGACCAGAGTTATCTGATACAGACTGCGGCAAGGATTGAGAAGATTCCGTTAAAGCAGATTGTGTATATTCAGAAGGACGGCAAAAACGCTATGATTATCTGTACGGACGGCAGCGTAAAAAGCGTGAGGAAGAGCCTTGCTGATGTGTATAAGGAGCTTCATTCAGAGGATTTTGTTTTCGTGGAACGGGGCAGCATCGTGAATATTGCGCAGATTAAAAGCATTCAGAAAGAAGAGGTTCTGCTGAGCAACGGAGTGCGCATCCATGCCAGCCGCCCAAGGCTGGAAGAGATGAAAGAACGGATGGCGGCCTATTGGAGTGAGCGCATATGAGATTTTTAGCTGAGTTCGTTGAATGGATCGCCTGTCTGACGGAAGGCGGGCTTTTTTACTGGCTGGCAGGAAAAACTTTCAGGGAAGAACGTAAGGATGTAAGGACATACTGGGACTGCATCTTAACATCCGTCCTTGCTGCCGTGATACTGGGGGTGAACAATATCGTCCTTTATTCCCCATTTACGCTCTTGTTATGGATGCTTTTGGGCAGTGTGTCGGCAATGGCGCTTTACCGTGTCAGTTACAGAAAGATTTTGTCGCTTACCCTGCTTTATACCGTGTGTTTTTGCTTCACGGATATGCTGGCGTCGAATCTGTACCTGTCCATGGGAAACCAGTTCCATATAAACGGCGATATGATTATGACGTTCTCCTTACAGAGAATAGGACTGTTGGTCTTTGCAAAGTCTGTCATGATTGTTTTTGTGCTTTCTCTGAGGAAACTGATCATTCCCCTTGTCCGGAGTGTGTATGAAAAAAGGGTATTGCTGCTGTCGCTGATTGCGTTTCTGCTCTTTTTATATTTCAGGGAACCGGCGCAGAGCAGCTTTTCTGTGGAGATATCCAGCATATTCGGGCTGCTGGTGCTCCTGTGCGCGCTGGGAGTATATGTGGGCTACAAGTGCCTGGAAAGCCAGAACGAAAAAAACCAGAGCAGGATAGCGAAGATACAGAACGAATTATTGCAGGAAAACTATCAGGCGGTAAGTAATCTGTATGAGAGCAATGCAAGGCTGTATCATGACCTGAACAACCATTTAGATATCCTCTATCAGCTGCTTGTCTGTGAACGTTTGGACGAGGCAAAAGAGTATATCAGCCGGATCGGCGAGCCCATGAAAGAAATGGTGAAAAAAAGATTTACGGGAAATGATATTATCGATGTCATCATCAGCTGCAAAAAGCAAAAAGCGGAGATGCTCGGAATTAAAACGGATATTGATGCAAGGTTCCCGGTAAATACAGGCATACAGCCCAGTGACGTATGCACGGCTTTAGGGAATCTGCTGGACAATGCGATAGAGGGCAGCAGGGATACGGACAATGCCAGAATCAGTCTGAAGATACAGTGTGTGCATCAGTTTATTTTGATCCAGGTTTCCAATACGGCATCTAAGGAGCCCCAAATTGACCCCAAAACCGGCAGATGGATGACAGATAAGGATGACCGGACGAGGCATGGATGGGGGATGCAGAGCGTAAAAAATATCGTCGAAAAGTATAATGGAACGATGCAATATAAATTCAGCGGAACAGAATTAAGTATAACAATCATACTGTTCTTCTGATGCAATATGTGGATTGGAAGGAGTCGCCCCGGTGGGCGGCTTTTTTGTTCGCGGACATAAAATGAAAGGTTCACGGACAAAACAGGCAAATCTGCGCCGCATTATTATATAATCTTCTTGCAAAATAAAATAAAAAAGGAGATTTAAGTATTATGAAAGTAAGGAAAAACATGATTGCTGTTATGCTCCTGGTGTGTATAGGGTGCAGCGGATGTGCAAAGGGGCAGCCGAAGGCTGATGCCGGGAATAAAATCAGATCGGAGGATGTCAGGAATGCCGGAAATGAAACGAAATCAGGGGATACGGGAAGCACTGCCGGTAAACAGGATTTTCCGGAAACATTTCAGGAGACCATAAATGGAGTTGTTTTCGATACGGTGATTCAGGTATCGGAAGAGGCAGAACTTGGGAATCTCCATCAGGTGACGGCAACGCTCCAACGACCGGATGTCGAAAAAGCAAAAGCAGTGTTTGCTGAAGGAAAGACTGCCACGGAGGAGCGGAATGAAACCGAATCAGGTGAGGATGGGAGGGAATACCCCGGCTATACCGGCCATTATGGGGATGGAGCTTTTCTGAGTGCGAGTACGGTCTTGGTTTACAGCACCCCTGTATTTGAGAAAATCTACGGAGCTTTCCGTCTGGATCATGATTACAATGCGGACAAGTATTCCAAAGATGCCGTCATGGAAATAGGCGATCCCCGGACGATATTTGACGCTGCCCTCAAAGACATCAATGGGGCGGGATACCAGCTCGAGGAGGCCGCTTATGATTATTATGCATTGGATCATGAGACCATGGCAAAGGAATACAGGGCGCTTGATAAGTCAGGCAACGAGATTAGCGCAGATGGTCTTTCCTGGGGAGCGGAAAATGACTGTTATTTCTTTGCGGCAGTCCAGCAGCATGAAGGACTCCCTGTCTATTTTGGGAGCCAGGATTTTCCGGAAGACAGCGAAAGCAACCGACCGGTTCAGGTGCTGTATTCTGCAGGCGGGATAGAAAGGCTGGAAGTTTCACGGCTGTATTCCTTTTCCGAACCGGGAGATGCCGTAAGCTTATTGGATTTTGGCACAGTCGCTGAAACCGTATCAAAAAAGTATGGGGATGTTATAGGGGCTTCCTATACGGTGAAACGGGCCAAGCTGTACAAAATGCCGGTAAAGCTGGCGGACGGCACTTATGACGTAAAGATTGCATGGCTGTTTGAAGTCACGGAATCAGGGACAGACAGCGATACCGGAAAAGAATATGAATATACGCAGTACATGTTCGTCGATGCAGCAGACGGTACGGAGGTGCTTTTTTAGTGAAAAAGCGGGAAGGATATTTTCGGACAGAAATCAGCCGCCTGTTCCATAATAATGGGTTTTACTTTTCTGTTATGGGAATCGTCATGATTCTATTCTTATCGGCAAATGACGGGATGGGAAACATGGGCGGCTCCGTTTTGTCATCTGTGCTGCTGTCCTCCTATGATGCGGGATTTCTGGCGGCTTTTTCCCTGGCGGCAATGCCATATGCGGCATCGTTTACGGATGATCTGGAATATAACTACGCAAAGTACCTGGTCATCCGCGGAAGCTATGGAAAATATGTTTTTTCAAAAATGCTGGTGATCTTCCTTTCTTCCATGCTGGCAATGGGAATCGGCATCACCTGTTTTTCCATGCTGTGTTCCCTGGGGCTGCCGTGGGCAGATGAGGGGATGATGGAATACATATTGATGTATGGGGGATACCGTTCTTTTTTAGGGCAGGGGCAGTATCTGCTGTGGTTTTTGCTCTATGGGATGCAGTGGGGGATTTTTGCTGGAATCCTGTCAATGGCGGCAGCGTTTTTGTCGCTTTTCTGGCCGAATAAGCTGCTGGTATTTTCCGCACCAGTTTTGCTTTACCAGATATTGATTGAATTTGGCGCGGACAGCTTCCGGAAGATATCAGCATTTGACCCGCTCGTGGTCTTTGATGCAAGGCATAATATCTGGGACAGTGATTTGAAAATGCTTGCATGGGCGTTTTTGCTTGGGGCGGCGGCATGGCTGCTCCTTGGTTTTGCAGGCGTGCTGCAGTCAAAAAGGAGGATATGAGCATGGCAGGATATTTCCGGCTTTTACGGCAGATGTTTACAGAAAGGGTATTCAGTCCAAGGACCTATGTAGTTGCAGTTTTACAGGGGGTCATGCTGTATCTGTATACGAGGCCTGTGGCGGCGTTTTCAAAAGATATGGGATATGCGGCAGCGCCGTGGGCATACCCGTTTATCCTGTCAAATATTTTCTTTTTATTGTTATTTATGATTGGGATTATTTACTGTTTTTCAGACGTTCCATTTATGCAGTATAAAAATATGTATCAGGTAATCCGTACAGGAAGGCGCAGATGGGCGGCAGGCCAGATCGGTGTGATCCTTGCACAGTCGTTTTTGATCATGGCTGTAAATGTATTTTTCAGCATGGTTTTATTAAGCGGGACATGTGAGTTTACCCTGGATTGGGGAAAACTGTACCATACGCTGGCATTGACGGGCAGCCCGGAAGAATACCGGTTTCTGTTTGCCTTTTCCTATGAAACCATGCAGATGTTTACGCCGTTTGAACTGATTGCCCTGACGGTGGTCATCGGTACTTTGGAAATCGGCTTTATGGGTCTTTTTATGTTCGCTGTCAGTATTTATATCAACAGGAGCGCAGCGGTCACGGCGGCATTTGTCATGGTGCTTCTGATCTATCTGGTTGAGAATATCCATCCGCTGTTAAGGGAGAAGATGGCAATGTTCGTCCCTGTAAACTGGATGAGGGTGACACAGATCGGCGTGAAATTACATGACAGCTTTATCCAGCCGCCGGTTTTTTATATGCTGATGGCGTTGGTGGCTGGAATTGCAGTATGTGCTGTCCTGATATTGATAAAAATAAGAAAAATGGAGTTTCAATGGTACAAAGAAGAGTAGGGAGGCGTCTGGATGGAACAGTTTTTGATTGAGGTGAAAAATGTAAGCAAGTCATTTAAGGGGATTTGTGTACTGAACGACGTAAACATGACCTGCAGAAGCGGAAAGATATATGGGATCGTTGGATATAACGGTTCCGGGAAAACCGTGTTATTCAAATGTATCTGTGGTTTTCTTCATGTGGATTCAGGGGAAATATCAGTGAATGGGAGAGAGATGGGAAAGGAGATAGATATGCTTGAACATGCAGGGATCATCATTGAGGAACCTGGTTATATCCGCAGCCTGTCAGGATACCGCAATCTGGAATATTTATACCGTATCACCCATAAAAAAGATCCGGCGGCCATTCATTCCATCATGCTGAAGGTCGGTCTTGACCCGCAGTCCAGGAAAAAGGTGTGCCATTATTCGCTGGGAATGCGCCAGCGGCTGGCAATCGCCCAGGCCACAATGGAAAACCAGGCGATTTTGATCTTAGATGAACCGATGAATGGACTTGACAAGGATGGGGTTGCGGAAATGAGAAAATTTTTTCTGGAGCAGAAAGGGATGGGTAAACTGATCCTTTTAGCCAGCCATAATAAAGATGACATCGAGCTGCTCTGTGACGAAGTATATGAGATGGATCACGGTATGCTGCAGAAAGTAACGGGTGATTGAGTGAATCAGAAGGTAAATAAAATGGCTAAGAATGAACGATTTAAGATAGTTTATTCACAAGGGACTGTTGATGTAACGCAAATTTTGGTAGATACAGAAACTGGAGTAAATTATGTGTTTCATAAAGTTGCATATGCAGGAGGATTGACGCCGCTGTTGGACAAAGATGGAAAACCTGTTATTTCTCCGATTGTGAACAGCTAACTTTAGTTATTCAAATTTCGGTTTGAGGGGCGGTTATTCATTGTGGATAACTGCCTGTTCAGTCATTTCGCTGAAAGAGAAATTTACAGGTGCCTATCAACATGAAAAGTAAAGCCGTTCCTTTAGCTGGGAAAAGCCTTCGGAATCAGAACTTGCAATAGTACGGTAAATATCTTATAGAAGTTTTTGACAGACACAAGCTGGTCATTGACGGGGAATCCGCCGCTGTTGTGCGGCAGATATTCCAGATGCGTCAGTCCGGCATGGCCTATGGGAAAATCGCCGCCGCCCTGAATGAGAAAGGGATTCTCCCTCCCCGCTGGTACTGGGCGATCCATTACGGAAATGGCAGCTGCAAGTATTCCCGGCTATGGGCTTACGCAACCGTCCGAAGCCTTCTGAACGATGATATTTATGTCGGTACGCTCACACAGAACTGTACCGGCTCCCGTTCCTATAAGGATAAGACCATGATAAGGAAACCGGAATCGGAATGGATTTCCCATGAGGGCGCGCACGAAATAAAACTCGCTTAATTGATACAAAGGGAATGAACAGAATATTAGGAAAACCGCTGAAAACAAGGGCTTCCGGCACATCAAGAGTGCATGGGAGTCCTTGATGTTCTTTAGATCCCTATCGGCGACAGGGGAAAACGGTGGCTGGCAGAGAGAGGGGGGGTCACGTCTGCACCCTCCCCAACAGGCATTTGAACCCTGTGTCCAAAATAAAGTGAACCCCCGTGTTCATTTTGCCCCCTATATCTTCAACACAATGTCCACAAAAAATTCCGTGCCGCTGTTGGAGGCTTTTGCTGAGCCACCATACTTTTCCGCTGTGGCAGCGATGGCAGAAAGCCCGATTCCGTTTCCGTTGCGCTTTGTGGAAAGGTAGCCGTCCTTCCCTTTCCTGACCTTCCCGTCAAAACTGTTGGT
>VSNQ01000167.1 GCA_009774395.1 Lachnospiraceae bacterium | reverse complement strand
TATAATTGGCAAAGAAATTTTTTCCGACTTCAATATGTTTTCCATAGTCACAGTAAAATGGCGGATTGACAAAAGCATCTTCTGACTTGCCAAATAATTCTTTAATTACTGCACTAATTCCTTCAAAGTCCGAACGATCCATAAAGTTTAGCTTCTGCAATAATCTCCTGCATATCTGCATTTCTTCAAAAACACTGTTATCTGCAATATAAGCCAGACCGGCATCTCTGCGCTCTTTGTTGGTTGTTTTTTTGTCCATTTTTATCAAACATTCCTTTCTATATAAGATACATTGTAAAAGAAACAGCACAACCCACAAGCTATGCTGTTTCTTTTTGATTTTCTATTCTTTACCAAAATACATGGTTTCCTATAATTAATCCTTGGCGATTTCCTTTTCTGCGGAAATGCAGTGCGTCACCAACGTTGCAAGTGCCACTGATTGCTTCTTGTGCTGCCTGTACGCAGGATGAACGGATATTTTTCTCCAAAATCAAGGATTCCATTTTTCCCTTGGAGGCTGGTACAAACTGACCTGATGCATAGATAACTTCTGTGATACTGTTTGGATAGCCGCCACTGCGTACACGGTTCATTACAACTGCACCAACAGCAATCTGTCCTTCATAAGGTTCACCACCTGCTTCACACTGAATCAGTGCTGCAAGGATTTCTAATTCGGACGCCGTTGCCAAAACAGCTTCCTTCTTAGCGTTTCGGCTGGCTGCTGCTTCTGCTTCTCGTCTAGCACGCTCAACTTCTTCCCGAGCCTTTATCACTTCCATTGACTCTGCTTTATCCACTGTAAACTCAACATTTACAAACTCTGACGATACATAGCCCTTTGTGCCCTCGTAGCTGACGCTTACCCAATCGCCTTCTTCGGAAATCGCTTCCACTGCTTCTCCCTCTGAAAGTAATCCGATAATTTCGGATTCCTTATTTGCATCTTTACGAACACGAAGCAACTGTGTATTGGCGTGTGCTGTAAGGATTCCTACGTCAGAGGCAAGTTCCTTTGCTTCATTGCCAAAATATAAATATTCATTTAAAATCCAACCCGTTACATCACCTGAGGAAATTTTTGTCCATTCCTGCTGGGTTTCCAAAACCTCGCCGCCGCAATCCTTGTACAGTACGCCGACCTTTTCTGATTCTTGGCTGGCACTTTCCCTAATATTCACATATTGGTTAACTTTCGCCATAACAAGCGTTGAATTTTCCAGCTTAGCTTCTGGTTCCATTGCTCTATTAGTGACATATGCATTTATCGCTTTTTCTTCATCTACAATCTGTGCTTCCAGCATTGCGGCTGCACCTACTGTAATTGCGGTTTCTGACGAAACAGGTTCCTGTTCTTTTACGCTCTCTGCTGCCGGAATAGCAGCCTTGGCAAGCATTGTATCATCTTCTTCTACAATTTCTACTGCGCTTTCAGGCATATCTGCATCTTCCTCAGCCATCGGCTGACTGCTGCTTTCATTATTATCTGCCTGTGCCAAGTTTGATTCTTCCACCTGTATATCTGCCTGTTCATCTCCTTCGGCGTTCTCCTTATCCAGCAGTGCTGCTGCACCTGCTGCTATTGCTGCCGAGTCTGTTTTGTCGCCCGTGGTTTCTTGCTCTTTACGTTCTTCGTCCGTAATCTCGACCTTGGTATCTGCCGCCTTCGTATCGACTGGAAGAATTGTAAGTAGCATCATAATGGCTGTCATAACTGACAGATACTTCCACTTTTTACAAATTGACTTCATAATTACCTTTCTCCGTTCAAACTTTGCAAAAGATTTGTAATTTATCCCTTTGAAAATCATTGATTTGCAATGAAATTACAGGATTTTTAAAGTCTTATTAACAAAATCTGATACCATTCTTACATATTATACGTAAAATGTTACACAATTGTTAACATTTATTACGATTTTATATATAATAACAGAGAAGAAGCAAATTGTCAAGTTTTTACATTAGGATTCTTTTCGATGAAATTTTTTATACCTCGCGCGCCTTATTGACACACGCTTCTACTGCATCCATAACCGCTGCGCGCATCCCTTTTTCCTCCAAAACTTTTACTGCCGCTATGGTCGTTCCGCCGGGTGAGCAGACCATATCCTTTAATTCTGCGGGATGCCTTCCCGTTTCCAGCAGCAATTTCGCACTGCCCAGTACCGACTGTGCCGCAAACTCGTATGCTTGTTTTCTTGGCATACCCGCTGCCACCGCCGCATCTGCCATCGCTTCAATAAATAAAAATACATACGCCGGAGAACTGCCTGCCACGCCGATAAAGGCATCCATTAAACGTTCTGGGAGAATACTTGCCTTTCCAAAACTTTCCATAATAGAAAGGACAAGCGCTTTGTCCTGTGGTGTAACATCCTCTTTTAAGCAAACACACGTACACCCTTCTCCTACCAAAGCCGGCGTATTCGGCATACAGCGTGCCAGACGAAGCGGTGCCGCAAACATCTCCTCAATCCATGCAGTCGACCGTCCTGCTGCAATGGAAATTACCAGCTTTTCCTTCCTTTTCTCTGTTATAAGATCCCGAATTTCGGTAATTACCTCCTGCAAAAATATAGGCTTTACTGCCAGGACAATCACTTCTGCCTCATCCGCAGTCTTACGGTTATCCGTTCCTGCCGCTATCCCAAACTGCTCTCGTATCCTCTTCGCAGTTTCCTCTGTTTTACAAGAACCAATAATATCCTGTTTCTGATACAGCCCTTTAGTTAAAATCCCCCCAATCATTGCCTGCGCCATATTTCCAAGTCCAATAAAACCAATCTTCATTTTAGTCCTCCTCGCCGCTGCCTGCTTACCTCATACATTAAAACCGTTGCTGCCATTGCTGCATTCAACGATTCTGTCTTTCCTGCCATGGGAATGCGTATCCGGCCTGTCGCACAATCTGCCGTTTCACGCCGCAGCCCTGCCGCTTCATTTCCAATTAAAAACGCCGTTGCACCTGTATAATCTTTTTTGTCATAATCTACGCTTTGTGATTCCAAGTCCGCCGCATATACCGTCGTTCCATATTGCTGTAACAAAGAAATCGCCTCGCTCGCCTGCCCCACAATATAAAAAGGCACACGATAAATCGACCCCATTGTAGAGCGGATTACTTTCGGATTAAAAATATCTGCGGATTCCTTTGTCATTATAACGCCACTGATTCCCGCACCCTCTCCAGCACGCAGAATCGTTCCTAAATTTCCGGGGTCTTGAATATTTTCCAATATCATAAAAAATATTGCGTTTCCATCCGCCAATTGTACAACCGCCTGCTCCAAAGAATGCTGCGGCTGTCGCAGCACCGCCAAGATTCCCTGTGGCGTCTGCGTATCGGAAATTTTTTTATAAACTTCCTCCGAAACGACCTCATACTTTTGTTTGCTTAACGTATCCATTAGCTGCTTATTTTTACCACTATTGCCGCTTTTATCGTTATGCATTTTTTCAAGAAATATTTCTGAAACATAAATCTCCTGTATCCATTCCTTCGGTGCTTCCAGAAACATTTTTATTCCCTCTGCGACAAATACACCCTCATCCCTGCGCGCCTTCGCCTTATGCGTCAGTGCCGTGAGCCGCTTTACTTTACTGTTTGTTGTACTTACAATCATATGCCACCTTTTCCATTTCCTTCTTAAAACTATTCAGAAATTACTTTTAACAAAGACGCCTAATATATTGCTATTTGCTATTTTGCGTCTAACAAAATACAATCTGTTATTTTGCAAACAAACGCTTATTCTGTGTCAGCAGCTTCTCTGCTATCTCATTCGATGCCATAATCATAAGATGTTCTTTTTCCCGAATCACATAATCTGCTGACGGCATAACGCTCATTTCTTCATCATGCCTTTTTTTAATCCCTAAAATAGAAATCTTATATGTTGCTGCAATATTCGATTCCTTAATGCTTTTGCCAACCCACTCCTTGAGCGGACTCATTTCATAAATACCAAAACCTCCCGGAAGTGCAATGTAATCAAAAATATGATCCAAACTGTAACGCTCCGCCCACTTTTCTGCAATATCCTTCTCGGGATAAATCACCTCATCCGCACCATTGCGCAGCAAAAATTTCGCCTGAATATCCCTTGTTGCCTTGCTGATTACCCGTTTTGCGCCCAGCTCTTTTAAAAGGCTTGTCACCTCCAAACTGCTTTGGAAATTTGTGCCGATACATACAAATACCACGTCAAAATTACCAATCCCAAGACTTTTAAGCACTTCTTCTTTGGTACAATCACCAATTTTGGTACTAGTGGCATACGGCACCATATCCTCCACTTTTTCCTCATTAATATCCATTATCATTACATCATGACCATGCTCTAAGAAATTAATAGCAAGATGATGCCCAAAGCGCCCCATACCGATTACTAATATTGATTTCATACTACTCCAATCCCGCATATTATTTTTAATATAAATGCGTATTCCATTACACACTATCTACTACCCAACAATAATTTTCTCCTGTGGCTGACGCACAGAATTAACGGCACTCTTTTGTGCAAAAATCAGTGCAAAAGACAAGCTGCCCAGACGTCCACAATACATTAGCACAATCACAATCAAACGTGATATTGTATTTAAGTCCCTTGTAATACCCGTTGTCATTCCTGCAGTGCCGATTGCCGACAATACTTCAAATACTACATCCGTCAGCGCAAGCATTGGCTGCATTCCCATAATAAACATCGCCGCCAGCATAGCCAATGTAAAGTTTATCATAATAACAGCATTTGCCTTTTTCACAACTTCATCTGTCAGCCGTCTGCCGAACATATTGATGTCCTCGCGGTTGCCTATCATCGCAATTGCATAAAAAACCAAAACCACAATTGTCGTTGTCTTGACACCGCCCGCTGTTGAACCGGGGCTTCCGCCAATAAACATCAGCATCATTGTCATAAGTTTGCCTGTATTGGAAAGTGATGCTGTATCTACGGTATTAAATCCTGCTGTCCTTGGTGTAACAGAACTAAACAACGCGCCCAAAAAACGTTCAAGCCCATTCATATCAGCAAACACGCCGTTGCGCTCCGATAAAAGGAAAGAAATCGTTCCCACAATCGTTAAAACGATCGTCGTTGTCAGAACAATTTTGGTATGAAGCAGGTATTTGTGAAAATGCCATTTGTTACGCATAACGTCATCCCAGACAATAAAACCAATTCCACCGACCAAAATCAATGTGCAGAGCACCAGATTTACAACAATATCCCCCTCAAATTCCACAAGCGAAGAATATGCCTCATGAATGCCCATTAAATCAAATCCCGCATTGCAAAAAGATGATACCGCATGAAAAATGGAGAAGTAAACACCATTGCGCCAGCCAAAACGTGGAATAAAGCGCGTCGCCAAAAGCACTGCGCCTGTTCCTTCAATTAAAAGTGCACCCTGTACAATTTTTTTCACAAGCCGCACAACACCCGCAATTTCCAGCGTATTAACGCTTTCATGAAGCGTTTCCCGCTCCTGCAGTCCAATACGGCGTTTTAACAAAACTGAAATATATACGCCGATTGTCATAAACCCCAGTCCGCCAACCTGTATCATGCCAAGAATTACCAACTGCCCAAACAATGTCCAATTCTGATAGGTGTCTACTACTGCAAGTCCCGTAACACACGTTGCAGAAGTTGCCGTAAACAAGGAATTTAACAAATTCCCCCGCCCTGACCGTGTCGCTCCCGGCAGCGTCAGCAGCAACGTTCCAGCCAATATAATCAACGCAAATCCCAAAGCAATTGTTCTTGTCGTTGACTTTTTCGCAACGATTTTGGGTTTGCTTTTATCCTTCTGTGAAACTTCTTTAATTTTCGGTTGATTAAAAATTTTCATAATAATCCTTATCTTTCCCTACACGCCACACGTCCCATCATGTATTGCCTTAGGAACTATCAATAAATAACGCATCAATTTAACTTGTATCAATGTCCATCTGCGGCATCAGATAATCTTGACATATCCCGCTGCGCCTGCAATTATCTTCTTTGCGGCTGAACATTTACACGGCGTCAAATTAACAGGTTATTTTTTGACAATTCCTTAGCGTCAAATTTCCTCTACACGGGTCTGCGCATAAAACAATCCGGAAATACATTGCTGCATCTCCGGATTTCTATAGTTATTCCTAAAATAATTTTTATTCGGAAAGCTTTCTTGCAATCTCGTACTGATATTCGTCGATGCTTTTTGTCATATTTAAAGCTTCCTCAATATCATAGTCCACAAACTTGCCATGCTTATACGCTACTACACGGTTTGACTGTCCCTGACACAAAATATCCGCTGCATACGCTCCCATAATCGAAGCATAGAACCGATCTTTACAGGTTGGATGTCCGCCGCGCTGCATATAGCCAAGAATCGTTGCTCTTGTTTCAATACCTGTCGCTGCCTCTATCCGTTTCGCCATAGAAATTGAATGGCCAATTCCCTCAGCATTAATAATAATATGATGTGTCTTGCCGTGCTTTCTGCTCTTAACAATATTGTTAATTAACTCCTGCTCATTATAATCATATTTTTCAGGAAGCAAAATATCCTCTGCACCGTTTGCAACACCTGTCCAAAGAGCGATATATCCCGCATTGCGTCCCATAACCTCTATAATAGAGCATCTCTCATGAGAAGATGAGGTATCGCGCACCTTATCAATCGCCTCCATAGCGGTATTAATCGCCGTATCAAATCCAATAGTATATTCTGTACAAGCAATATCCAAGTCAATTGTTCCCGGCACGCCAATTGTATTAATACCATTTCTTGCCAATGCCTGTGCGCCGCGGTAAGAACCATCACCGCCAATAACCACCAAACCATCAATGCCATGCTTGCGGCAGATCTCTGCACCACGCGCCTGTCCCTCTGGCTCACGGAACTCATGACAACGCGCTGTACCAAGCAATGTACCGCCTTTCTGGATAATATCAGAAACGCTATGACGCTCCAAATCCATAATTTCCTCATTCAGCAGACCAAGGTATCCTCTTTTAATTCCCTTTACTGCTACGCCGTTTGAAATTGCCTTGCGCACCACCGCACGGATTGCCGCATTCATTCCCGGTGCGTCGCCGCCGCTCGTCAATATTCCAATCGTTTTTATCTCCTTCGCCATTAGTTACCCCTCCTATGCATTATTTTCTTAAAATATATTATATAAAAACATTGCACGTTTTAACCACAACAGTTCTATTTTGCAAAACTGCTGTCTCTACTTTGTCAGCTTGCACTTTCTGCTTTATATAATCTGTATTTTATGCCAAGATATTCCTTTGCATAATTCTTTACTATTTTATACCATTTTATTTTATATTACAATATCATTAGATAAAATTTTATTAAATCAAGGAAATTTTGGTTACGATTCAAGTTTAATATTATTAACTTATCGGAATATTTTACCAACAACTGCAATTAAGAGCCGGTCTGCTGCCAATTTATCGGAAGTACAGAGGAGTATTGCAAGCTGACTGCCGAGCGGAAAACTTGATATAATTACTTTGCCTCAATCTCCCTTTGATACATTTCCAGTGTAACATTATCAAAAAGCACCCATTTAATTAAATCAAATGCTTCTGGATGACTTGCAATATAATCCCTTACTGTCTGCACAGCAATTTTTGCCGCCTCATCAAGCGGGAAATGATAAATTCCCGTTGAAATCGATGGGAAGGCAATCGTTCGGATTCCGTTTTTTGCCGCAAGTTCCAAACTGGATTGATAACAAGAAGCAAGGAGTTCTCGCTCTTTTGACAAACCACCAAGCCAGCGCGGCCCCGGCGTATGAATAACATATGTGCAAGGCAGACGGTACGCTTTTGTAATTTTTGCTTCCCCCGTTTTGCACCCATTGAGCAGACGGCATTCGGCAAGCAGTTCCGGCCCTGCCGCACGGTGAATCGCACCGTCTACACCGCCGCCGGCAAGCAGGCTGGTATTCGCAGCATTTACAATCGCCTGCACACCGTGGTCTTTTGTAATATCATCTTTTACCGCCTGCAATTCTGTTTTGTAAAATTCCATATTTCCACCATTCCCCCTTATTCTATAGTAAACGCATTTAGCTTTTGCGCTATCCAATACTTTTTATATTTATGCAAAACAAGAAAAGCCGCATAAGTTA
>VSNQ01000166.1 GCA_009774395.1 Lachnospiraceae bacterium | reverse complement strand
ACGCCAAAACGGAGCTATCAACGGAGGCAAAACAACGTGCCTCATATATTCGAGGCAATGTTCACGGATTCAGGTTAGACGTTGTGCATTGCAGAAGGGAGTATGAATTTAGAATATGGGAGATATTCTTTCATATATTGATGAATTTGGGGGCTTTACCTTTGTGGAAAAGCCCTTTTGTGAGGTGGATGGATTAATTCTGTCGCACCTTTCTTATTATGTTTACGATAATATTGTTTCAGGATTGGAGGAAAATAAACCTGCGGTGGCGTTCCGCGATATGGAAAGGCTGATGGATGAGAAGAATTTTATTTCTGTTAAATGGGAATTGGAAAAAAATAAGCAGCTTTTTGCAAAGATTGTAGAAAAACGGCGCTATCGAAATACCAAGGCGGCGTTTTATGTGTGCGAGATGAACCGCGACGAAACGATACAATTTAGTGCAATTACATTTTTGTTGGGAAACGGAGATGTGTTTCTTTCATTTCGTGGGACAGATGATGCAATGATTGGCTGGAAAGAAGATTTGTATATGGCATACCACACGCCGGTGGGGGCACAGGTGCGGAGTGTAGCATATGCCAATCAGGTGGCGAAACTCTTAGCCAAAAAGAAGAATCTTCGTTTTATCTTTGGCGGGCATTCCAAAGGAGGAAATCTGGCTGTATTTGCTGCAATGAACTGTGATGAGGAGATAAAACGTAGGATTTCTAAAATTTACAATATGGATGGGCCGGGCTTCTGCCCTGATTTTTTGGAACAGTATGATTATAATGGCATTAAGGATAAAATACTAAAAATTGTGCCAGACGAGTCATTTGTTGGTATGCTGCTGGAAACAAAACAGGATTATACGTTAATAAAAAGTACAGCAATTGGTATGGCACAGCATATTACACTCACATGGTGTGTGGAGGGGGATCAATTTTTGCGTGCACAGTCGTGTGTACCGCAGCGCAAAGCGTTGTATGACAGAATTAATCAGTGGATATTTGCAATGGAGAAGGAACAGGTTGCTGCTTTTATCGAAAGCCTTTTTCAGCTTGTGGAATTGACAGAAATGAATGCACTGTCGGATATTAAGACTGTCTGGACGGATTTTCCCAAGAAAGCACATTCAATTATTGTGGCATATAGCAAAATGAATGAAGAAACAAAACAAATTTTCTGGGAAACAGGTGTTTTTATGATAGAAATGGCGGCGGCAGATCAGCAGGAACGTATTCGAAAATCGAAGATGGCAGAAAAAATCCGACAGCGGCTGGAACACTCTGTAAAGTATAAATTGTAACAGATATTTATATGCATGAGCGATTCATTTTACTATATTGTTGACAATTATTACGCCTGTGAGTTGGCATAATTGGTAAACGTTAATGTTTTTCAATATATTGTGGGATAGCGTGATGTTTTGCTTGTGAAAGTATAGAACGATAGAGAGTTACTTTTCACACCCACGTCAAAATGCCTGTTTTTGGCATTTTGTGTATATCAATTGTAACAATAGAGATTATTTATATGTGGATAGTATAGGGTTTTTGCTTGTGGATTTTGTAGGTGTATGTTAATATATACTGGCGAGTACTTAAATTTGCCAATAACGCTGACTCACGAGCATGATTATCTTAATAAAAGTTATTTTTGAACAGTTCCTTAGTAAAAGTGCTTGATGTTTGCTGCAAGGTGAAGGAAGCGATGTGGTGGTATTGTTGATTACTAGTACACCGTTTCCTTTATCCTCGTCTACAAAGTGCTTGGTATATGAGGAATTAAAAAACGGTGTACTAGATTACGGAGGTTGTAAAAATGTTATATCGAATTAATATGGTGACAGAGGAAGATGGATGGATTGTATTGGATACAAATGGCTGGGCATCTGAGCCTATTCGGCTGCTTGTGGAGAGCATTGCTGCTGAGGAGGGGCGTGAAGTGGTGCAGCCTTATGAGGGGGATGCGCAGTTTATGATAAAGGGCGATCCCTATAAGTTAATTTTTCAATATGATGATGTGTTTGGCTCTGTGGTGATCTTAAATAATTTAGAGGACAAGGAGGAAGTGACAGCGTTGTTGGAGAGGCATTTTGAAAAGCTGAAGAAAGAAAAATATAAAATCAGAAACGAATAGATGACTATGAATGAAAGAGGTTCTGAAAACAGGAATGAAAATGGAGTATCAATATATCAAGAAATAATCTGCCGGTTTATCTGTGTAGTGATTGTGAAAAAAACGACAGTATTAGTTTGTACGTTATGCATTTGTAAAAGGGAAGGATTATTGTGCAAGAAGTGTGCAAAAAAGCATAAATGTGGTGAGGAGATGCTGTTGTGTGTCTGCAATTCTTCAAGGGGAGGGGGATGCAGATATGAGGGAAGCCGATACTATCTCGACTAGTTTGTGTCAGACTGCGAGGAAAATGTACAAAAAGATAGTAAGGAACTGTTCAAAAATAACTTTTAATACTGCTTGTCTTTTTCTCCGATAGCGCCACTCAAAAATTAATTACATAGCCCGCTATGCGCTTGATTTTTGAGTGGCACTCTCGAAGAAAAATCCTACGCGTTATTTAAAAGTTATTTATTAACAGTTCCTAAGCAGATAAAAACATCCAAGAGAAAGATGTAAGTGTTACATAAATGGATCGTTTATGCAGCTGTAAGCGGCATACTTTAAAGTGTAAAAGGAAGGTATTAACAATATGGAGTGGAATTTAAAGCAGGATGCAAAGCGGCTGATTGTAATATGCCTTGCATCGGCGGCTATGGCACTGAATATTAAAACGTTTGTAAGAACTGGAGGTTTATATCCGGGAGGTGCAACGGGACTAACGCTTTTAATACAAAGAGTTTTTGAACTTTTTCTTAATGTGGAGATACCATATACCATTATTAATGTACTACTGAATTTGGGGCCGATTTATATAGGTTTTAAGTTTATTGGAAAAAAATTTACTTTGTTTTCCTGCATAACAATTATGCTGACAAATATTTTAACGGATATTCTGCCAGCTTATGCGATTACATACGATATCCTGCTGATTAGTGTTTTTGGCGGAATTATCAATGGTTTTTTAATTAGTTTATGTTTAATGATGAATGCGACGACTGGAGGGACAGACTTTATTGGTATCTTTCTATCTGAACGTAAGGGCGTGGATTCCTTTAATGTAATTCTTGGGTTTAATGCGATACTGTTGATTGTAGCAGGTTTACTGTTTGGCTGGGAGAAAGCGCTGTATTCTATTATTTTCCAATATGCTTCTACGCAGGTGCTTCGGATGCTTTATCAGCAGTATCGCCAACATACGCTTTTGGTGGTGACAAATCATCCGAAGGAGGTATATGAAGTAATTGCAAGGGACAGTAATCATGGCGCAACAGTCATAGATGGAGAAGGCTCTTTCCAGCACGAGGAACGTAAAATTGTGTATTCGGTAGTGTCGCGTGCGGAATGTAAAGGAATTATTAAGGATATTAAGCGGGTTGACCCTAAAGCTTTTGTAAATGTAATTAATACACAGCAGGTATCGGGATTGTTCTACCAAAGACCGCATGAGTAGCTAGGTTACTCGGAAAATGTAAGTGATAACTTCTGGATTAAATTGGGTGACTTGGGTACGTTTTGTTATAAGTATCAGGAAAACGGCAGATGGGAAAAGTATGTTTTGCGTGTAGAGAATGGGAAGTATTGGCTTTTTTAAGACGGGGCAGTGGTGAGAATATAAATCTGGAAGAACTTGCACAAAGGCTATAGGAGGATACATGAATTGTAAAGATTGTCCATATATAGGGAATGAATTGCAGAAAATAATTGCAGATTGTCAAAGCCACGTTAAATGCAGCAGTGAACTATATCAATATATCGAGATACAATATATAATAGAAAAGCGATATATGGATTGCTTTTGTAATAAAATAGGCAGTTGTTTAAATGCGTGTAATGAACACTGTGATAATATATACCATGCTGCATCACAGACAAAAGTGCGTACTAAAAAATCAAAAAAATTTTCCAAGAAAGCAAAAAACGATTCGCGTATCCAAAACAGGTATGCAAATAATACTCGATTTCATTCTAAGAAAAAAAGAGGATATAAAAGAAGACAATATTTAAGAACCCAAAAACAATTGCAGCAGTTATGGAGGATTGTACGTTATCCGTATCCGGTTATCTATGTGGATACTGTTAAAATTAACGGTGAATTTTGCAGCAGAGAAGTTCCTTATTATAGAAGGGAATGGGAAAATCATGGAGGTAAAGGTCGCAGGTATTGTAAAAAAATGTCTAACAGGCATGTTCGATATTATAAAGGCGGGATTTCCAAAGGCGGAAATTATCGGAAAATATATGATTATCAGTGGACGCTTCAATAACTAAAACGAAAATGCTTGGCATGAACATAAGTTTTATTATGTTTGGTATCTGAGCAAAGTGAAAGGAATGGATATAAAAATGAAGATTGTAAAAGCAGGATACGAGATTTTAACGCCAATTTCTCAAGGAGGAATGCAAGAGTTACAACATATTGAGAAGATTGCGCGTGTTTGTTATAAGAGTGAGAATTTGATTACGGAAGATGGAGAGTCGGCGAAAAAAATGGTGAAAATGCTGATTAACCGTGACCATACGGCAATGATAGAGCATTCTATGTTGTCGGTTAAATTTATTGTGGACAGAGGAGTAAGCCATGAGATTGTGCGGCATCGGATTTCTTCGTTTGCGCAGGAAAGTACGCGGTACTGCAATTATGCAAAAGATAAGTTTCACAATGAAATCACTGTGATAAGACCAAACTTTTTTCTGGACGAAACATCAAAAGCCTATCAGCAATGGGAGGATGCAATGCGCAGTGCAGAGAAAAGTTATTTTAGTTTAATGGAAGCAGGTGCAACGCCGCAGGAAGCACGTTCCGTGTTGCCAAACAGTACTAAGACTGAGATTACAATGACTGCCAACTATCGAGAATGGCGGAATTTCTTTAAGCTTCGGACAGATAAGGCAGCGCATCCGCAGATGCGGGAAGTGGCAGTTCCATTGCTAAAAGAATTGCAGGAGAAGCTGCCAATCGTGTTTGATGATATTATAGTTGGAGAATAAGAAACATTTGCAATAATGTGTGAAAGGAAGGGCGAAACACTTGAATATTATTGTAGCTGCCGATAAAAATTGGGCAATTGGGTATCAAAACAGTCTGCTTGTGCGATGTCCTAGCGATCAGAAGCGTTTTCGGGAAATTACAACGGGCAAAGTGGTAGTAATGGGAAGAAGAACGCTGGAGTCTTTTCCACAAAAACAGCCATTGAAAAACAGGACAAATATTATATTGACTACAGATAAAAAATATAGCGATTATGCGCAGCACCATAAGGATTGTATTGTGGTATCTTCTATGGAAATGCTGTTTGAGGTATTAAAACCATATCCCAGCCAAGATATTTATATTATTGGCGGTGAGCGTGTATACAAAGAACTGCTGCCATATTGCAGCAAGGCATATGTGACACGGATTGACTATGCATATCAAGCAGATGCTTTTTTCCCCAATTTAGACAATCTGCCGGAATGGGAACTAGTGGAGGAAAGTGAGGAGCAGACGTATTTTGACTTGGAATATGTCTTTGCTGTTTATCAGAAAAAATAAAATAGTTTCACTAGCAAAAATGCTTTTTTGTGGAAAAATCAGGAAAATAGGAATTGACATAGATTTTTTACAAAGGTATAATAATACGGTACTTTATGATATTATAGTAAACGACAAACGCATTTGCCGTTTACTATAATTGACGCACATGACCGCATAAAGGAATTTAGCAGCTTTGCGGTATGCGGTCGGCTCAGGCAAACACAAATATTATTTGTGTTTACTATAAATATATTTACGGAGGAGGTATTTTTTTTATGTCGCAAGAAAAAAAGAATAGTGTGTTGGAAACAAACAGCCTTAGCAGGAAAATTATTTCCAAGCTGCTAGTTACAGTCGCAGTAATGCTTTTTTTGATTGTGGTGGTATCAGCTGTTATTTCTATGATTTCAAAAATTAGAAGTGCAACGGATAAATTGGTGTCAGTTGCCTATGAGAATGCCTTTTTAATTGATGATGATATTCAAATGGCATATGGGCAGGCGTTGGGATTTGCCAATTCATTAAGAAATATTTCAGCATTGGATCCCAAGGAGCAACGGGATGCGATTGATAATGCGTTAGAGGGAGTCTTGACTTCTAACGATAATTTCACAACGGTATTTGCTTACTTTGAGCAGAATGCGATTCCGAATGCGGAGGGGCAGCCGTACAGTGTACATAAAAAAGAAATTGCTTATGAAGCAGTTGCATATCTCAATGAAGATAAAACGGGTGTTACTTTTGAAAAGCATGAGGATGCTTTCGACAATTTTGATAAGGAGTATTATAAGCAGATAAAATCTTCTGGCGAAGTGTATGTTATGGAACCATATATCTATTCACTGCGGGGCGAAGAAGATATTATGATGATTAGTATTATTGCACCTGTTTATAATGCAGAAAATGAATTCTTTGGTGTAGCTGGCTGTGACGTGGCGCTCTATGATATGCAGACGCAGCAGTATGCGAAAACAGGATATCGTTCAACGCATATGGTAGCGCTTGCGGAGGATGGTACGGTACTTCTTGATTCGTCAGACCAGGCAGCTGTTGGAAAAATCGCTGCGGAGGCAGGATATAAATCACTGTGGGACGATGCGCAGAAGCTTAAAACGAAGCCGGAAGGAGCGTATGTCAATAGTATTTCTGTAATTAATGACAGGATTACTAATTATGCGACCAAAAAAAGTGGTGTTGGTATTACCGTTCCATTAAAACTGCATAGTGGAAATTATTGGACATTGTATCTTGCTGTAAATAAAAGTGAGTTTTTATTGGAAATTATAGCAGATACGTTGAAGTTAATGCTTGTTGTGGTAGTAATTGGTGCATTGCTGCTGCGGACAATTTATTATACCATTGAGAAATCGCTTGCGCCGGTTCAGGATATTTTAAGTGGTGCAGCGCAGTTAGAGGGCGGAAGTCTAAAGATCAATATTGCAGTGGATACGGATGATGAGTTGGGGCGTTTGGCGCAGGCGATTAATCATATTAGTTTTACTGTGGACAATTATGTCAATGATATTTCGCAGAGGCTGTCTGAGATGGCGGAGAACAATATGGATATAGAAATCCGTCAGAAATATATCGGTGATTTTATTCCCATTCAGACTTCTATTGAGAAGATTGTGGATTCATTAAATGGAACATTACAGCAGATTATTGTATCGGCGGATGATGTGGCATCGGGTTCTGTTAGTGTTGCCACCGGAGCGCAGGCTTTGACAAAAGGGGCAAATGAACAGGCAGCGGCAGTTGATGAACTGGCGGCTTCTATTGAAAATCTGTCGAATGACGTTGCAACGAATGCAGAAGATGCGCAGAATATGAATCAAATTGTGCAAAAAGTCAGCGATCGAATTATGGAAAGTAACGAGGAAATGGGCAAGCTAATGAATGCTATGACCGATATTCGTGATTCGTCCGCAGGAATTGAAAAGATTATTATGGCAATTCAGGAAATTGCGAGCAAGACAAATCTGTTGTCATTAAATGCTTCGATAGAAGCGGCAAGAGCAGGGGAAGCTGGCAGGGGGTTTGCTGTGGTTGCTAATGAAATCCGCGATTTAGCGACACAAAGTGCAGAGTCTGTTGGTAGAACAACAGAACTTATCGGACGTTCGCTTGAAGCAGTGCGCAATGGCACACAAATAGCGGATGATACGGCAAAATCACTTATGGCAGTGGTAGAGGGGGCTAAGGAGATATCCGGCTCTGTTGATAAAATTCGTGATGCTTCCCAGAATCAGAAACAAGTTTTGCATGAATTGACAAAGCACGTGGATTTAATTGGAGAAGTTGTACAGTCCAATATTATAGCGGCAGAGGAGAGTGCGGCAACGAGTGGAGAATTGTCCCAGCAGTCCAGCCGCCTGCATGAACTAGTAAATCAATTCCATCTGCGCGGTTAACAAAAAAATCACCTTTTTTATTGACTTTTCACTTTTTTCGTATAATAATTGAATAGAACCTGAGTTTTGCAGGCAATCGAGTAAAAAAATGCTCTGAACACCGCATATATAATGGCGTTCGGAGCATTTCAAAAA
>VSNQ01000165.1 GCA_009774395.1 Lachnospiraceae bacterium | reverse complement strand
AACTACCGAGCCAAGACGAGGTTTGCGAAATTTTATAACCTGCCAGAGCTGATGCAGATGTTCCGTGAGGTTGCGGACATCCAGACTGCCGATATGCTGAAGCTGCCCGTGCCAAAGGTCAATTACCACAATATCAAGACCAAGCCGAGCGAAATCCAGACGGAAATGGTGGCGGGGCTTGCCAAGAGAGCCGAGAAAGTAAGGGCAAGGCTTGTAAAGCCGCAGCAGGATAATATGCTCAAAATCACGAATGACGGGAGAAAACTGGCACTCGACCAGAGATTGATTGACCCGATGCTGCCAGACGACCCAGAGAGCAAAGTCAACGCCTGCGTGGACAATATTTACCGCATCTGGGAGGAACACGCCGACACAAAAGCGGCACAGCTCGCCTTTTGTGATTTATCGACGCCCACCAATAAAAAGATAATAGAAACGCAGGAAGCCAGAGAAAATGTTTATGAAATGATTCCCGACCAGTTTGATAATGTCTATGATGATATGAGGAAGAAACTCATACAGCGTGGCATCCCTGCGGAGCAGGTGCGTTTCATCCACGAAGCGACCACCGATGCACAGAAAAAAGAACTGTTTGCAAAGGTAAGGAGCGGCGAGGTGCGTGTGCTGTTCGGCTCTACCCCGAAGATGGGTGCAGGTACAAACGTGCAGGACAGGCTAATCGCCATCCATAATTTAGATTGCCCGTGGCGACCATCGGATGTAGGACGGATTTTGCGGACATTCAAAATAAAAATGAATGTGGAGGTAACAGACAATGGCAAAGACGATTTTTGAGGAACTGGGCGGCAGATACGAAAGGCAGGGTGATTATTTAATACCGTGCTTGACTGTACTTGCCGAAGAAGAACAGCCGATAGGCACATGGGGACAGCGGCATCTGGACTATCTGAAGCAGTACCGCAAAGTTACATACACCAATCTTCTCACAAGCGGCAGGCTCAACGCCTATCTTGCCGACATTGACAAGCAGGCACAGGAACGCTTTGAAAGGCTTATTGAGGACATGAAACAGGCACATGGCATAACGGAACAGTTAAAGGCAGAAAACGCCTTAGAATGGACGGGAAAGCTCAATAACATAAGGGCGTGTGCGAGGGAGATTGTGAATAACGAGATTATTTTTGTATAGCTGCAAAGCGTAAAAAGCCCAAAACGGGGGATAGGGATTGAATACCCATCCTCTTGTTTTATGCCTTAAAAATCAGCAAAAATCTTGATAGTGTAAGCGGAAAAGCGTTATATTTCAGTTTAGTTTGGGTGGTGAGGGTTCATATTTGCCCTATTGATACAGTTTGTTCAAGTGGCTATAATAGATACCGTACACATTGGGATGTTTAATATGTTTGAGTATATTCCCCAGAATATCCAAAAACTTATTGATGGCAGGACACATGATGGAAAGGAAAAGAAAAATGAATAAAGTAATTATTATAGACGATGATAAAGATTTATGCTTTCTTATGAAGAAATGCGTAGAACAGGAAAATTATATAGCGATGATAGCTAACAGTGGAGCTGAAGGTTTAAGGATTGCAAGTGAAAACAGTGATGATTGTTCGCTTATCATTCTTGATATTATGCTGCCAGATTTAGATGGCTTTCAAGTTTTACAGAAAATTCGTCAGACAAGCAATGTGCCCGTACTTATGCTGACTGCTAAAAGCGATGAGGAGGATAAGGTTTCTGGATTGCGAATGGGGGCTGATGATTACTTAACAAAACCATTTAGTCTGAATGAATTGATGGCTCGTGTCCATTCGTTGATTAGACGGTACACTCAATTTAATCCTGTTTCTTGCCCTGATGCAGATACGCTTACATTTCAAGGAATGACGATTGACAATGTAAACCGTATTGTTGAGATAAATGGGATACGAGCAGAATTGACTGGCAAGGAGTTTGACTTACTTAGTTTTTTGGCATCCAATAAGGGGAGCATTTTTACAAAAAAACAGATTTATAACCAAGTATGGGAAGAAGAATATGCTTTTGATGACAGCAATATTATGTCTTTTATCAGCAAACTGCGTAAAAAGATAGAGCCAGACCCAGAGCATCCTTTTTATATTTTAACTGTCCGAGGTATAGGCTATCGTTTTAATGGGGAGGCATAATATGAATTGTAATGTATTTCTATTTGTTGCATTATGTCTTTCGTTGGTGTGTGTACTGCTTTTAAGTATAAAATTACGACGGGTACAGGAAAGTTTGTCTGTCATTAAGGAAGCTTTAGAAGATATAAAAGCAGGCAACTTAAATCGTCGTGTACTGGCGAAAGAAAATGATATGACGAAGCAAATTTGCTATGACATCAACAGAATTGCTACTACAAATCAATCACAGTTTATTCGGCAACAACAATCCGAACAGGCATATAAGCGGCTTATGACGAGCCTTTCACACGATGTAAAAACGCCGTTAGCTTCTCTTGTCGGCTATTTAGAAGCGGTTACTGAAAACCTTGTTGCAGGAGAAGAAAAAGAAACTTATATTCAGATTGCCACGGAAAAGGCACATCAATTAAAGGAATTTGTGGAATCCCTGTTTGAGTGGGTAAAATTGGATGCAGGAGAACAAGTATATCATTTTGAACAACTTGACTTAAACGAACTAACTCGTAATATTATGGCGGACTGGATACCCACATTGGAGAACAGTCATTTTGAATATGATATTGATATTCCAGAAAACGAATATTTTATGAAAATAGATGTTCGTGCATATATCCGTATTCTTAATAACTTAATTCAAAATATTTTAACACACAGCGGTGGAAATAAACTGACTTTACGGATAACAGAGAATGAAAGTCAGGCTCAGCTTGCGGTTACGGATAATGGCATAGGAATTTCACCGTCCAATCTTCCTCATATTTTTGAACGGATGTATCAGTGTGATGATTCCCGTCTGGCGGATGGGAACGGATTAGGATTAGCCATTGTAAAGGAACTTGTAAATGCACATAAGGGAGAAATAAAAGTGGAAAGCATCCCTAGTGTAGGCACAACATTTATAATCATGTTTCGGAAAGTCCTGTGACAGCACAGGGCTTTTTTGCAAAACATGAAAAAAGCAAGGTTTCGGCAAGGTTTTGGCAAGGTTCATAATATATAATGGACTTCGCAGACAGATATTTTAAAATCCATATACAGAAAGGAAAAAATTATGAATGATTTGGTAATTAAAACAGAGAATTTAACAAAGATTTATGGAGAACAGAAAGCTGTCAAGTCCGTAAACCTGCACGTGAAAAAGGGGCGTATCTATGGGCTGCTTGGACGTAACGGAGCAGGAAAGACAACGATTATGAAAATGATTTTAGGATTGACTTCCATTACATCTGGAGAAGTGCAGGTGTTTGGGAAAAACATCAAAGGACAGGAAAAAAGGATATACCCCCGTATTGGTGCAATCATTGAAACGCCTGGGTTTTATCCGAATCTGACTGGAACGGAAAATCTGGAGATTTTTGCAAAGTTGCGTGGTACATCCCGCCCAGATGCTGTAAAAAATGCGTTAGATGTTGTAGGACTGCCATATCGAGATAAAAAGCTGTTTAGCAAGTATTCTCTTGGCATGAAGCAACGGCTTGGAATTGCAAATGCTATCATGCATGACCCCGAACTGTTGATTCTTGACGAACCGATAAATGGTCTTGACCCGATTGGCATAGCGGAAATCAGAAAATTTTTGCAGGATTTAAGCAAAGAACGGGGGAAAACTATCTTGATTTCCAGTCATATCCTATCAGAGATTGACCTGCTTGCAGATGATATAGGAATCATTCACGAAGGAAACCTGCTGGAAGAAAGCAGCATGGACGAATTGAGAAAGAAAAACCAGAAATATGTTTTATTCCGTGTATCATCTACAGTAACCGCGGCTCGGATTCTGGAGCAGAAATGCGGCGGAGTAAATTATCTTATTGAAGATGATAATGTTATGAGGGTTTATGATACGGACATTGATTTAAGCAGGATAAATCAAGAGTTTATCACGAATAACATTGGTGTTTATGAAAGCAGGGTTTGTGATGAAAGTCTTGAGGATTATTTTAAAGAAATTACTGGAGGTGTTGGCATTGCTTAAAATGTTGGATACAGAGTTTAGAAAGATAAAACGGCAGAAATTTATTCTGCTCACCATACTTGCTGCCTGCCTTTTTCCGATTCCGCTCACTGTAGTAATTGTCCATGCAAAACTGAACTATGATGTGCTTCTTATGTTTGTTATGGAATTTGGTTTTTTTTTGGTTCTTCCCATTGTTTTGGGTATTATTGCGTCAATCCTGTTCCGAATGGAAAATGAAAATGGGACACTAAAAACCCTGTCTGTAATTCCCGTTCCCAGATGGAAGCTGCTTGGTGCAAAGGTGCTTGTCATTTATATTTTGGCGATATTTTATGGTGTTGCTGCAATCGGAGCTACCATGATTGGAGGATTTCTTACGGGAACTGTTTCGGATATTCCGTTAAAATTAGCAATTTCGCTCAGTATGTCTGTATTGATAGCTACCGCAACTTTGCCTATGATAGCAGTTACAGTTATATTTCAGAAGAACTTCATATTACCAATATTGTGTTCTGTTATTTATGCTGTTGTAAGCCTTGTATTTTCTATTATGCTATTGAAAGTTCCAGCCCCTTTGACTTTACTGTTCCGATGCAGTCTGCCTTTTATGACGGCAAATCCCGAACGCATGGAAATCGTGGAGAGTGTACAGAATTGGGTACTACCTGTGTTTCCCTGTATCCTTGCCCTTATTGGGATAGGGATAATTTGCATGGCATTGTCGGTATATTTTTATCAGAAACAGGAGGTGTAATGCGATGATTTTGGCAGAGTTAAAAAAAATAAAAAGACATTATCTTTTACCTCTTTCTATAGGAGTTGTCGTTTTGTCATGCTTACTGGCATTAATCCAACTGACGGGGGCGGAAAATTCCGTAGTTGGGTATTTGCCACTGACAGATGGAATCCTTTGGAACAATGTAACCCTTATATTTCCATTTTTGATAACCTTTTTTGGCGGGTTTTTGATGAATCGGGAATACTCAGAAGATACATTGAAAAGCAACCTTATCATACCAGTTTCATATAGAAAATTAATATTTGCGAAAATTGCGGTTACAGTGTTTGCGGTTACCTTATTCGTTGCAGTCAGTTTTCTATGCAGTATAGTGTTTGCTGTGATTTTACGATATCCTTTTAACTTGGAGGATGTGGGGATGGCTTTCTGGAAACTGTTTGTCGCAGGAATCACCTGTCTGATAGCGGTGATGCCGATTATTGTACTTTTTACCTTGAAAAGAAATCTTTTTTTGGCAGGAACCTGCGGAGCATTCGTTTATGGATTTTGTGGCATTTTTGTGGCGAATACACGTTTTACAAGCTGGTATCCGACCACATCTGGATTAACTATCATAAAATATGAACCAAATTTCTCTAATTACCAGATGTCAGCAGCAATATTTGTACTTGCAGTATGCTTGTTTTTTTCTTTGCTCATTATAACTGTTGCAAGGAGGAATCTTTATGATTAATTTGATACAGACTGAATTTTCAAAACTCAAGAGACAGAAGACCATATTTATCATTACAGGAGTATTGCTCTTATTTTGGGCAGGTATGACATTTTGGAATTATCATGTCCCACAAAAGAGCTTCGAAGATTTTTATATAAAATATAGCAGCTATTTAGCTATGCTCCTTCCGTTTCTGCTAGGGCTGCTGTTTATTAAGATATACCATGCGGAATACCAAAACAATACTTTGAAAGAATTGCTGCAAATCCCTGTTTCAATGAACCAATTATTTTATGCAAAAATTCTGTTTTCGTTTTTGGCTGCGGTTATCATTATGTTGCTAAACTGTCTGCTCATTGTAGTTAGTGCTGTCATATGCAGGAGTACGGACATAGGCATTTATCAGATTTTGATGCTGATAAGATTCTTTCTGCTTATTGCATTGGCTATGCCATTTACAATGTTTCCTGTGTTTCTGGTAACTGCTTTGGCATCAGGAAACACGATTTTTTCAAGTACAGTATGCTTTATCTATTCGTTGTCAGGAATAATCGGGATTTCACAGTTGGCAGGAACGCATCCCTTATCCAGTATGTTAAATATTTTGTTTGGCAATCAACTTTCGTCAATAGCAACGGATGGGAAAAATCTAATGTATATCGTAGATGTAATGCTTTTTGTTTTGATAACTGTTGTTTCTGTGAAAGTTTTTTATAAGGTGAAACGTGGAGATAAGTATAAGTAAGAACAAGAGGATTATCGAGTGAGAAAATGGAATAATTTTAAAGAATTTTGTGTTCATGTAATCATGGGAATAGATATTGTCTTGATTGGAATCCTGCTGATACTTATGGAAATATTATTTATGATTATTTCTGCTATTTGGGAAAGTGCGGACAAGATAATCCACAGATTGGAGGTGAAAATATGAAGCGAATATTGTTAGTTGACGATTCCACAGATTTCTTAAAGATTTTAGCACAGGCATTAGAACGAGATTTTGAAGTGCATACTGCAACAGGTGTTTCAGAAGCAATGGCGATAATTGGAGAAATAGAGATGGATTCGATATGTTCTGATTTGGAGATGAAAGATGGAACAGGTTTGGATATATTGGATTCACTGAGGAAAAACCATATAGAAATTCCGTTTATTCTTATGTCTGGAAAAGATGACTGTTTTGAAATTAAAATAGCAAAATGTTATGGTGCTGTCTTTATATCGAAAACTTCTTCTGATTTTCTGACGCAAATTAAAAATAATTGTGATAGAAGCAATTGACTGATTAATTAGTGTGGCGAAAATGTATATGTCTGCCAAATAAAAAAAACAGCGTTTTGGCGGGCTGCATCTTCATGCCTGAATAAAAAATGATTTACCCTCTAAACCTGTTTTTGTGTTTGGAGGGATTTTTTATGTTCTTTTTTCGGGCAGTTATCCATCTGCTCATGCAACACAGAGTTAATCCATACATAGCATATCGGGGAACGGCAGGAAGCCAGTTGAAAAAATCCCTGCCCATGCAACGCTACTTCTCACCATGAAACCAGAAGTAGAATCTCCACTTAACAGAATATGTATTTCCCATAACCGTAGAGGTCACAGAGCCTTTGCGGTTTTTCTTTTGTCGTTTTTTATCGGAATACGCCGTAAGGCTATTTCTGCTGTTGGCTGTCGCTCCCCGCCCTCTCCATCTGGATTTTACATTTTCAAAAATTCAGATGGGAGGTATTAGAGGTGAAATACGCACCAAGAAAAGTATATATCAAAGAAAATGGCGGCTATGTAGAACTGTCCTATCAGGATTTCTGCCGCCGCAGGCAAGCCGACCAGAGTTACATGGACAAGCTGTTTATCCCCGTGCAGAGCTGTCTGCTTGAAGTCGTGCGGGAACAGTACGCAGATTTCTACAAGGATAAAGAACGGTGGCGTTATCTGAAAAAACTGGACACGAACCACAGCCTGCTTTCACTGGAGGGATTTACGGACAGTGGGGGAAGTGTGCTTGACTTCGTTGTTGATGAAGCAGTGGATATTGAGGAAACCGTTATCCATGCGGTGATGGTGGACAGGCTAAGAGCCGCCCTGTCCTTATTGTCGGATAGCGAGCAGGCATTGATACAGGCAATCTTCTTTGACGGGTTTTCCGAAAGGGCATATTCCGAAAAGCAGGGATTAAGCCCAAGCGCCATACATGGACGCAAGATGAAGATTTTGAGAAAACTTAAAAGGATAATAGAAAGCTGATTTTAAGGTGTTCAGCCCCCTTGTTTTTTCCTTTGGGAAAATGAGGGGGCTTTCCCTTGCCCTCTCAATCGATCCCGATTGGAGGAAAAGTAGCATGGCATACAACCACGGACGGGAGGACAGGAAATGGCGCATCTGGAAAGAAGCCGAAGAAAAGATTTTGCGTGAGTGCGGCGTTGATGAAGCGGTCATTGAGCAAATCCGCACAGACGACAGGGCAGATTTTAATTCCAACAGGCGGTTTTACCGATGGACGAATGATGTTGCGGAGTATCTGGAAGGCATGGCGGACAGAGAGAAGCAGGCGGAGGTAAAGTCTGTTTCTGATTTACTGGACGAGATTGAGAACGAAACCCTGTACCTTACCTTAATCACGGTGGACAGGCGCACGTTACAAATCGTCCTGCTGAAAATGCAGGGATATTCCACAAAGGAGATTGCCCCGCTTGTGCATTT
>VSNQ01000164.1 GCA_009774395.1 Lachnospiraceae bacterium | reverse complement strand
ATGCTTCTCCAGTTAAAGAGATTATCGCACAGATTTCGGGACTTGTAAAAACGCTAGATTATTCATCGCTTACTTTCTATTAAAATTCAAATTGCAAGGAGGGTTAAATGAAGTCAAATTACATGATGAGTGCGGAAGATGTGGCTAATGAGTTGGGAATTTCCAAAGGACACGCTTATAAGGTCATTCGCCAGCTTAATGAGGAATTGGAGAAATCCGGCTTCATTATTGTGGCGGGGAAAGTTCCCAGAGCATTTTGGAAAAAGAAGTTCTACGGTTATCAAACAGTGCAGACAGCATAAGGAGGGAAAACGGATGCCGGCATATAAGGATGAAAAAAGGAATACTTGGTTAAGCCTGTTCTACTATGAGGATTGGCAGGGTAACAAGAAGAAAAAGCAAAAACGTGGGTTTAAAACAAAGAAAGAAGCATTGGAGTGGGAAAATAATTTCAAATTATCCGCTAATGCCAATATGGATATGGCTTTGGGAGCATTTGTTGAGATTTATTTTCGTGATAAAGAGGGCGAGTTGAAGGAGCGTTCAATCAAGAATAAAAGGTACATGATAGAAGCGCATATTCTTCCTTACTTTGAAAATAAGAAAATGAATGAGATTACTCCGTCAGATATTATCCAGTGGCAGAACGCTATGAGGGAAAAAGGGTATGCGCAGACCTATCTTCGCATGGTGCAAAATCAGATTACTGCCTTATTCACTCATGCAAGCAGTATTTACAATTTGTCGAACAATCCATGCAAGAGAGTGAAAAAGATGGGAAAGCCAGATGCGGATAAGTTGGACTTTTGGACAAAAGAGGAATACGACAAGTTTATCAGTACGATTGAGGTTGGAAGTCGCTATTACGTGATTTTTGAAATTCTGTTCTGGACGGGAATTAGAGAAGGAGAACTACTTGCCTTGACAAAATCGGATGTAGATTTTCAGAACAACCGTATGAGTATCACAAAGACCTATTATCGGACGGAAAGGCGAGATGTGATTACTGCCTCTAAAACGGAACAATCTGTGCGAGTAATCGAGCTGCCAGAATTCTTGACACAGGAAATAGAAGAATATGTGGATAAGTTATATGAGCTGCCGGATGATGAGCGTATTTTCCCTATTGTTGCAGAAGCATTGCAGCATAAATTGAAGCGGCAAGCAGAAAAGGCAGGAGTGAAAAAGATACGTGTCCATGATATTCGTCACAGCAGTGTAGCGTATCTCATCAATCAAGGCGTACAACCGTTGATTATCAAAGAACGGTTAGGGCATAAGGATATAAAAATCACATTGAACACGTATGGGCATTTGTATCCTAACCAACAAAGGCAAGTGGCGGATATGTTGAACCAACAAAAAATAAGCCCTAACAGCGGCAACTGTCAGGACTTATGATAACTGGAAAACCTCTGTTATCAGTAATCACAATACAAGTATAACAGAGGTTTCTTCTAACGACAATAATTTTTTAGCAATGGAGGGCATGATGGAAGAAACAAAAACAGGGTTACAGATGATAAAAATGTCGGAAATACAGTCGCAGGAAGTTTCTTGGCTGTGGTATCCGTTTATCCCCTATGGAAAGCTGACAATCATTCAAGGCGATCCGGGCGATGGAAAGACAACGCTTGTGCTGAATATAGCGGCGAAACTGTCAAAGGGAGAGGGACTAGACAGTAAGATGAAATTATCTGAGCCAATGAATATAATTTATCAGAGTGCGGAAGATGGTTTAGCAGATACGGTTAAGCCGAGATTGGAGTTGGCAGGGGCAGATTGTGGGAGGATATTGGTTATTGATGAAAAAGAAAAATCTCTATCTATGGTTGATGAACGATTGGAAAGGGCGATTGTACAGACGAAAGCAAGAATGTTGATTTTAGATCCGATACAGGCATATCTTGGCGGTGGTATGGATATGAACAGAGCAAATGAAGCAAGGGATATGACGAAAAAATTAGGAGCATTGGCAGAAAAATATAAGTGTGCAATCGTTCTTATCGGTCATATGAACAAAGCATCAGGAAATAAAGCGGCGTATCGGGGCATGGGTTCGATTGATTTCTTTGCAGTAGCAAGAAGCGTATTATTGGTCGGCAGGGTTGAAGGAGAACCAAATATTAGAGCAGTAGTGCAAATTAAAAATAACCTTGCTGCATTCGGACACCCGAAAGCATTTGCATTGTCGGAGGACGGTTTTCAATGGCTTGGGGATTATGAGATTACGGCTGATGAAGTCTTAGGCGGCATTGTCCCAAAAGCAAATAAAATGGAACAGGCGAAGCGATTGCTTAGGGAACTGGCTTTGACTACTGATGCAATTCAGAGCAATGAGATTTTTGATATGGCGGACGAGCAGGGAATTTCAAAGAGGACATTGGAAAATGCAAAAAGGGAGTTTGGCATTCGGGCGAAGAAAATAAACAATTCTTGGTATTGGGAATTGGACAAGGTAAAGCCGGAATAAAAGGAAGAACGCAACAATGCAGACTATAAAGATTTTGCGGAGATGGATATTGCAAGGTTGCAAAATATATAGACGTTGCATTGTTGCGGACTTGATTGAGATGTGCTTTCGCATAGATGAAATGAGTAGATGAACAGGCTAAACTATTTGCCAGCGTAAGCGTGGCAATGCCCCCGGCAGGGCGCAAAGGCACTTTTGATAGAGCGTAGCCTGTCGAAAGTGCTTTTGTGTTACTTTCGCAGAAAGTAACAAAGGCTGTGCCTGTCGGCACAAAATATGACAAGTAAAGAAGATAGGAAGGGTGAGATTAGTGGAGAGGACAATTAGCGGCATGATGGGAAAAGGTTCTGTCAGTCATAATACGAGAACTTTCAGTGCAAAGAATGTGGATAAGGAGAGAACCAAATATAATGTGGAGTTCTGTCATTTGGATATTAAAAAGGTATATCACGAATTATTTGATGATGCGTTGGAGCGTTACAATGCAAAGCAGAAACGGAGTGACCGGAAAATTGACAATTATTATGAGAAGATAAGGCAGAGCAAGCAGGAGAAGTTATTTCATGAAGTTATTCTTCAGATTGGAAATAAAGATGATACGAATGCGAAAAGCGAAGAAGGACAGCTTGCAAAAGATATACTGATAGAATTTATGGAAGATTTTCAGAAAAGAAATCCTAATCTTTATGTGTTTTCGGCGCATCTGCATATGGACGAGGAAACACCACACGTTCATATTGATTTTGTTCCTTTTATCCGTAACAGCAAGAGGGGGCTTGATACGAGAGTTTCGCTGAAAGGCGCACTGTCAGAACAGGGATTTAAAGGCGGCACAAGAAGCGCAACGGAGTGGAATCAATGGATAGAATCTGAAAAGCAGGAACTTTCAAAAGTTGCTGAAAGATATGGGGTACGGTGGAAACAGTTGGGAACACACAATAAGCATCTGTCTGTGTTGGACTTTGAAAAACAGGAGAGGGCAAAAGAAGTTGAAAAATTAGAAAAGGCAGTATACAGCAATAAAGCGGAGTTATCCCACGTTATTTATCAGCAAGTCTTGGCTGAAAATGAAATGGAGAAGATAAAGCTGGAAAATGAAGCTGTCCGGCAAGAAACAACGGAGCTTTCCGCAGCCAATGATTTATTAAGAGAACAGGCAGATGGATTGATGGAGAACAGGGAAAAGCTGATGTCTGATAATAAAGCGTTGGAACAGCGGCAGAAAAAGCTACAGCAGGATATTGAGAAAATGGCTGATTCTAAAGCGGCATTGGAACGCAATATACATGTCTATGATGAAGATGCAAAATGGCAGTTGCCGGAGCCGATTGCTTTAATGAGTGCAAAGGCTTATCGGGAAAAGAACGCTATGCCGCTTGTGGAAAGGCTGAAAGAAGTTGTAAAAAGCCTTACGATAAAATGTGTCAACCTTATGGATCAGATAAAGCAGTTAAAAGCAAAGGTCAGAAAACAGGCAGAGGATATTGATTTCTATAAAAGTAAGGTACATCAGCAGTATGTAAAATTAGAACAGTTGCAGGAAAAAGCGGATGATTTTGAGCGCATGAAACAATATGTCGGGGTAGACAAAATTGATATTATTGTGACAAATGCAAGGGAATTGGAACGAATCGCACAGAGTGAAAAACAGCAGAACAGAGCGTATGGAATGGGCAGATAAGAAAGGGCGGATTGATATGATGGATAATGGAAATTGGAGCGAACAGTATTCTATGGAAAATTTTATAGGTTGTGAATACAACATGAATAACGGTTATGTGGAGGTTTATTATTTTGACGGTAATGTTTTGCGGTTGAAATGTGAAGAAATAGAAGCCGGTCTGCGCACTACAGAACAATCGCTTGCGAAACTGCATAAGTTGTTGGACAGCAAGCCGATTGAGTATGTTGCAATGGCGTTGTCGGGAGAGCTACAAGTCTATTGTGATATAGAGGCGGATATGGTAAAAGGGATGTTTGGCACAATTGTTCAAGGCTATTTGAAGCAGGGGTATAATAAAGCTATAGCAGAAGCGTTGACAAGAGAATTTTTTAGATATGAAAGTTGAGGGAAATATGACGGATACTGAGAAAAAAGTAATGGTGCGGTTATGTGCGAAGATTCTGACAGAAACAGAACTTTACGAAATGGATATGGAAGTAAGGGATTTGGTGGATTGGATATGCGTTTCGGAGCAGATGAAAGAGAATAACAATAAAATTCGCAGTCTGACAGGGGAATACAAACAGATAGAGCCGGAATGCCGGGAGGGCATCAGAGAAAAGTTAGAACACATGAAAAAACTGTGTGAGGAGCGTAATAGTTTGTATGAGAAGCAGAATGAGTTAAAGGGGCAGAGAGAGAAGTTGGAACGGAATTTTATCTGGTAGAAGGTGAGGGAGGGAATGGTATTTCTATGTCCTTTCGTAAGATGCTAATCTCTATATAAGGAATAGGTAATTTTTTAGACGTTGTAGATAAGAGACAGTATTTTTTCTTTTTATTGAAAATCATATAGACATGGTGCTAGCACCATGTAGTGAGGGAGGATTAATGGTGACATAATATTTAGAAACGATGTTTAAAGTTGATGGTTGCGATATGTTGAATGTGGTATCTAAAAAATATCACTAATAGCGATAAAATATCTTGACTTTTTCTGCTTATGTGTTATACTGATAGTACTTTAACAAATAGGTATATCCATCCAGAAGATGTAACGTGAGCAAATTGCTTGGAAGGGAAACCTTAAATTTAAACCGGGGAGCGAGTATCATGCGTGTTCTGTATTGTATGTGCGCATTGGCACAGCATATACTGCAGTATGGTACATAGCGTTCTCAAAGCGTGTGGATGGAACACGCTTTAATGATGGATTAGTTTGTGATTTGAAAAAAGACCTTGATTCGAATTCCTTTCTTGGATGGCGTCTTTGATTATAAAGATGAGAAAGGGGGCGAAACTATGAAAAGGTTTTGCGGAAAAGTTAAAGTATTTTTCAAATCCGGCATTGAAACGGTGGTGGCATTCTGTAGAAATAACAAGAAATCAATCATAAGATTGGTTGGCAAATTTGTTATCTATGTTTGCAAAACCATTATTGAGTTGATTTTAGATAACTTGTTTTAGTGTCAACTAATCTATTTTTTTATGCATAGATAGAGAAGGGAAAATCTATGATTGGAGAAGCACTTAGATTATTACGGATTTTTAATGGATATAAATCTGCTGAATTAGCTGAGAAACTTGGAATTTCTCAAAGCTATGTTTCGGAGATAGAAAATAATAAGAAACAGCCGACAATGGATATATTAGATAAGTATGCCAGTGTATTTGAAATGAAAAAATCAACATTATTATTATTTGCAGAAGCTTTGGAAAATGATGTTGAAGTACAAAATGATAAAAAACAGAAAGTGGCATTAGCGGGAATGAAATTATTGAAAATACTTGAAAGAGTTGGTAAGTTTGAAGATGAATAAATGTTATCCAATAGAGAACAGCCCATTGTATCGGTTGAGGAATAGAAGAAGGCTAGCGGAATTTTTAAATCTGCCTAAAAACTATTTTAAGGAAAAACATATCTATTGTTATAATGAATTTTCAAGACCGAAGCCCAATGGAGATGGAGAAAGACATTTTACTGTACCGCCAGAAGATTTAAAGGGTATACAAAGACATATTTGTAAACTATTTAAACGAATTATAACGCCAGAATGGGTAATGTCGGGTAAAAAATCATGTAGTTATATTACAAATGCAGAGGTGCATTTAGAACATAGATTTGTGAAAACAATGGATATATCAAAATTTTATGATTCAGCGCAGCGAAGCAGAATCTATCAAATGTTTTCACAAACTTTTAATATGGCATCTGATATTGCGTGGATTATGACTGAGTTAGTAACATATAATGGAACATTGCCAACAGGAAGCCCCTCTAGCCAACTAATTATATATTGGACATACCATAGCATGTTTCAGAGAATAAATGAATTAGCAGAAGAATATAATTGCTATTTTTCGCTTTACGTAGATGATATGACATTTTCCTCTGATTTTCCGATTAAAGCTATCTTGAGAGATGAGGTTTCCGATGTATTAAGAAAGAATGGACTATTGGCAAAAAGTAAAAAGGATCATTACTATCAGGTAAATGATTTTAAGGTGGTTACCGGAGTTGGAATAAAACAAGGGAAAAAGGTTGTGCTTAATAGTAAGCGTAAACAAATAATAGAGTTATATGCAAAATGTAAAAAAAAGCAGTAATATATATCAAATTGAAAAGCTTAACGGAACCTTATGTTCGCTAAGACAAATAGAACCAGATATCTTTCCGGAAATATATAGGTACGTCCATAGCTATGAGCAGGAGCTAAAGAAATTATCAAGGGACAGATTTTATAGGGCTAAAAGGGAAAAAGGTAGGTATCTTTCTAAGCACATACATAATGTTGGCATTAATACGGAACAAGGATTTGATTAATTGAAAAGAAGGTAAACGATGTTAGATTGCATTATTGAACGTACAAACAGATATATTGATGATATGCCGAAAAAAGAGCGTAAAAAATATGGTCAGTTTTTTACAAGTAAAGAGACAGCACGTTTTATGGCTGGACTATATACTATTCCTGAAAATTTGTTCAAAGTTCGCATTTTAGACGCAGGGGCAGGTTCAGGTATATTGTCGTGTGCGCTTTTAGAACGATTGGAACGGATGGATTCTATTCAGACGATAGAATTAACTTGCTATGAAAATGACGATAACATTTTGGAATTGTTAAAAGAGAACTTGGATACTTGTCAGGTAAACTCTAAAAAAGACATACAAATTCATGTTGTCACAGATAATTATATTACAAGTCAGTATTTGGACTTCAATCATATGTTGGGCGGCAATTTCGATCCTAAGAAATATGATTTTGTTATTGGCAATCCTCCATATATGAAGATACCTAAAGATGCGCCGGAAGCAACAGCTATGCCAGACGTATGTTATGGCGCCCCCAATTTATATTTTATTTTTGCAGCAATGGGATTGTTTAATCTTGATAGTGAAGGGGAGATGGTGTATATTATCCCTCGTTCATGGACTTCTGGGGCTTATTTTAAGCGATTTAGACAGTATTTTTTAACAGAAGGGAAATTAGAACATATTCATTTATTTGTAAGCAGAAATAAGGTGTTTGATAAAGAAGATGTCTTGCAGGAAACAATCATTATAAAAGTAAAAAGGACAAACCAAACGCCAGAAGAGGTTACGATCACTTCTTCACAATCAAACAGTGATTTTGCTGATCTAACTTCGCTGACAGTGCCGTATAGCCTGGTAGTTTCGGGAGATGATTATTATGTTTATTTAGTAACAGATGAAAAAGAAGTTTCCGTGTTGAAACGATTACATAGATTTGATAAAACATTGCCGGATATTGGGTTAAAAATGAAAACGGGCTTGACGGTTGATTTTCGTAATCGTGAGATACTTCGTGATGATGCGGAGGACGGTGCAATTCCACTCTTTTATTCGCAGCATATTAAACAAGGAGAAGTACAATTTCCCATTCGGAAGGAACACGAGTATGTGGTGACAGAGCAAAAGGGATTGATGCAGGACAATCGGAATTATTTGTTTGTCAAACGTTTTACTGCAAAAGAAGAAAGGCGCAGACTGCAGTGTGGGGTATATTTATCAAAGAAATATCCTCAGTATAAGAAAATCAGCACACAGAATAAGATAAATTTTGTAGATGGATTGATAACGGAAATGTCAGAATGCCTTGTGTATGGATTATATGTAATTTTTAATTCTACACTTTACGATGAATATTATAGGATTCTAAATGGTTCAACGCAGGTAAATTCAACAGAAATAAACGCAATGCCTGTGCCTGATTTAGAAAGCATACAGGAAATGGGCAGGACACTAATGAAAAGCAAGGATATGTCAGAAAGTAA
>VSNQ01000163.1 GCA_009774395.1 Lachnospiraceae bacterium | reverse complement strand
AATATATACATTGTTTAATATTTTTCAATTCTTTATGCGCAATTGCGCATATTATATTTTCTTCCGGTAAAATCTTTCTTAAAGCGGATGATTGTATACCCATAAATACTTTTCTTTAAAACCGCAAGATATATGAAAAGCAATATAAAATATTCTGGTATAATTAAAATGTTCGGTCAGCAAAATTGGAAAATCTTAACGGTCATCAGTATAACTGATTCCACTGCCTAAAATACTCCCGCACTTTCAAGTTGCGCAATTCCCTAAAATAGCAAATATAGATTGGTTGCAGCCTGCTTTGAGATATACTATACTAATAATGCGACGCGGCGCAAGAAGATAAAAAGGAGAATATTTTATGAGTTTTGGAAAAAATTTGCAGTTTTTAAGACATTTAAGAGGAAATATGACACAGGAAGATTTGGCTGAAAAATTAAATGTCAGCCGTCAAACTGTATCAAAATGGGAGCTGGATACAGCACAGCCCGAAATGGACAAGGCAATTGAGCTTTGCAAGTTTTTTAATTGTTCGCTGGACAACTTATTCCGCGATGATATGGTTGCCTGCGGCAACGTGTATACAAATTTGCGTGTTGAAACCGTCCCCGCTTTCCGCTACATTAAACACGCTGTTATAAGCTCCGAACCAGAGGGGGACGCTATTGACAGAATCTTTTCCATTGCCAAAGGCTATGGCGTGGAGCACCCTCGTGTAATTGGCTGGGATTTTCCAAACGTGTCGCAAGAACAGATAAACGTTTTCAATATGCACGGCTACGAAGCGGCATGGATACTGCCTGATGAAATTGTCCCTCCTAATATGGAAATACACGAACAGGCAGCCCACAAATACGCGGCAATCCACATTGAAGAACCTTTTGGAAATCCATTTGTATCGATTCCCAATGCCTACAAAACACTTATGGAATATATGCGCGTAAACGGTCTGGAACATACAGAAAAAGACGTTATTCCCTGCTTTGAAACAGATGGGGATACCATGGATATTTATATAGCTTATAAGTAATGCAGCCTTGCTGCTTCTCGAAATTTAGCATTATACTACATAACGCCAGAATTTACCATACTGCACTGATTAAACTGGCTGGCGTTATGCAGTCAGGCTACTTGGAAATTTTAACTGTTAAGCAGTATATTCTTATGTTTGTAGAAAACAAGCAGGCAACCCTATTCAAAGGGAGGGTTTGTCTTCCCTCTGCTTGTATACTGGACACTCGTTGGCTTTGCTGACAATCTTCCTTTGAATACCCATATGCATAGAAACAGCCATAATCTCCAGCAAATTACCACCGAACGATTATGGCTGCAACATCAAATTTACGCTATACTCACGAGCGATTAGATTTTCCTTTCTGCACAGCATGTATTGCCCGATTATGCAATATGGGCTGTGCATAAATTGGAAAATCTTAACGGTCGTCAGTATAACAGCACTCCCCTGCTACTGAATATACATATTGGAATACCCCATTAAGCTTTCATCCACTTCGCGCGCGCATTCCCGTCCCTGACGGATCGCTTTTACAACCAGGGACTGTCCGGTATGCATATCGCCTGCGACAAAGACATTTTCCGCGCTTGTCTGGAAGCTGTCTGGTTTTGTCTTAACGTTTGTGCGCGGATCAAGTTCCACTTCAAATGCATCGGTTACATATTTCTGGCTACCCAAAAAGCCTGCTGCGATTAGGACAAGCTGTGCTTCGATTGTCTGTTCGCTGCCTGCAATTTCTTTCCTATTCATTCTGCCAGTTTCCGCGTCTTTTTCCCAAGTAAGTTTCACGATTTTTACTGCGGTCAAATTTCCATTTTGGTCTTTGATAAATTCTTTAACTGTGGACTCATAAATACGTGGATCGTGCCCAAACAGCGCGATCGCTTCCTCCTGACCATAATCCGTTTTACAGACTTTGGGCCATTCCGGCCACGGGTTGCTGTCAGCTCTTGTATCCGGCGCTTTGGGCATCATTTCTATCTGTACAACCGACTTTGCGCCAAGACGGATTGCGGTACCTACACAGTCGTTTCCCGTATCGCCGCCGCCGATTACAACCACATTTTTATCTTTTGCAGAAACATAGTTTTTATCTGCAAGTTCAGAATCCAATAAACTCTTTGTTACACCTTTTAAGAAATCTACTGCAAAATAAATTCCCTTTGCATCTCTGCCCGCTGCGTTAATATCCCTTGGATTGGAAGCACCGCACGCAAGCACAATACGGTCAAATCCCTCTACTAATTTCTTTGATTTGGCATCTTTACCGATATCGGCATTCGTTACAAACTGAACGCCTTCTTCCTCCATAATCTTAATTTTTCGCTCGATAATCTGCTTTTCCAGCTTCATATTGGGAATACCATACATTAAAAGCCCGCCGATACGATCGCTGCGTTCAAATACAGTAACATGATGTCCCCGTTGGTTTAACTGATCTGCAACAGCAAGCCCAGCCGGTCCGCTCCCTACCACCGCAACCTTTTTATTCGTGCGCACTTTCGGCGGTTTTGCTGCTGCCAAACCTGTTGCATAAGCATTTTCAATAATGGCATACTCATTTTCCTTTGTTGCGACTGCCTCGCCGTACAGCCCGCACGTACAAGCATTTTCACAAAGTGCCGGACATACTCTTGCCGTAAATTCCGGAAAATTGTTGGTCTTTTTCAGTCGGTTATATGCCCGTTCCCAATTGCCTGTATACACCAAGTCATTCCACTCCGGCACAAGGTTATGCAGCGGACAGCCCGAAGTCATGCCGGCAATTGTCATACCAGACTGGCAAAACGGCACGCCGCACTCCATACAGCGCGCGCCTTGTTTCTGCTGTTCCTCCATTGGAAGGTGACTGTGAAATTCATGAAAATGTTTGATACGTTCCAGCGGCGCCTCTGCCGCGGAAGTTTCTCTATGATACTCTAAAAATCCTGTTGGCTTTCCCATTTTTTGCTCCCATCTGCCTGCTTTTACAGGCACTCAAACGCCATACTTTTCTTTCTTGCTTCCAATATATAATATACAAATTACTTGTTCGTATTGGCATAAAATGCTTCAATCTGTGCCTGCTCTGCGCTTAATCCTTTTTCTTCCATCTGCACGATCATCTTTAACATCCGATCGTAATCATATGGAATAATCTTCTTAAACTTCGGCAAATATTCTCCAAAATGCTCTAAAATCTCTTTTCCTTTCTCGGAATTGGTATATGCCACGTGTTCCTGAATCATCTGTTTTAATTCAATCACATCATATTTGTTCGTAATCTCACTCATAGAAATCATTTCTTTATTGACACGGATATACAAGTCGTTGTTCTCATCCAACACATACGCGATACCGCCGCTCATACCAGCCGCAAAGTTTTTGCCAGTGTCACCAAGCACAACCACGCGCCCGCCTGTCATATATTCACAGCCGTGATCACCTACACCCTCGACTACGGCAAGCGCGCCGGAATTGCGCACGCAGAACCGTTCTCCTGCCACACCGTTAATAAACGCTTTTCCGCTGGTTGCGCCATACAGCGCCACATTTCCGATAATAATATTTTCATTCTGTACAAAGCTACTTCCCTTTGGCGGATAGACAATCAGTTTGCCTCCGGACAATCCTTTTCCAAAATAATCGTTGGAATCACCGACCAGCTCCAAGGTCAGTCCTTTTGGAATAAATGCGCCAAAGCTCTGCCCGCCAGCACCTTTACAAAGTACATGGTACGTATCCTCATCGAGCATATCGTAATAACGCTTTGTAATTTCCGATCCAAAAATTGTTCCAAACGAACGGTCTGTATTGCTGACTTCTACCTCTATGCTGCGTGGCTGCCTTTTATCTAAAGCATTGCCAAGCTGTTTTAACAACACACGCTCATCCAGTGTCTTTTCCAGTTCAAAATCATACACCTGTTTCGGATCAAAAACTGCTTTTTCCTTCTGATAAGGATTGTTTAATATCATGCCAAGGTCAAGCTTTATTGTCCCTTCTGGCAGATTTTCTTTTATTTTCAATAAATCAGTGCGCCCTACCAGAGCATCGACTGTGCGGACGCCAAGCTCCGCCATATATTCTCTAAGTTCCTGCGCAATAAACCGCATAAAATTCATAACATATTCTGGCTTGCCTTGAAAGCGTTTCCGCAGTTCCGGATTCTGGGTTGCTACGCCTACCGGACATGTATCAAGGTTGCAGACACGCATCATAACACAGCCCATCGTTACAAGCGGCGCTGTCGCAAAGCCAAACTCCTCTGCGCCAAGGATTGCCGCAATCGCCACATCACGCCCTGTCATTAATTTTCCGTCGGTTTCAATGCGCACTTTATTGCGCAGACCGTTTTGTATCAATGTCTGATGCGTTTCCGCAAGCCCCAGTTCCCACGGAAGTCCTGCATTATGAATTGAGCTTTTTGGTGCTGCGCCGGTTCCGCCGTCATAGCCGGAAATCAACACCACCTGCGCGCCTGCTTTGGCAACGCCTGCGGCTACTGTACCAACACCCGCTTCGGAAACCAATTTTACACTAATACGTGCGTCTTTATTGGAATTTTTTAAATCATAAATTAACTGCGCTAAATCCTCAATCGAGTAAATATCATGATGCGGCGGCGGTGAAATCAGCCCTACGCCTGCTGTGGAATGTCTTGTCTTTGCAATCCAAGGATAAACTTTTGCCGCTGGCAGATGACCGCCCTCACCGGGCTTTGCACCCTGCGCCATTTTAATTTGTATTTCCTGCGCGCTTACCAAGTAGCGGCTGGTAACGCCGAAACGTCCGCTTGCGACCTGCTTAATTGCCGAGCAGCGATTTAAACCGTCTGCTCCAATCTCCATACGCTCTAAATCCTCACCGCCCTCGCCGCTGTTGGATTTGCCGTGCAGCAAATTCATTGCAATTGCAAGTGTTTCATGTGCTTCCTTAGAAATAGACCCGTAGGACATTGCGCCTGTTTTAAAACGTGTTACAATGCTGTCCACGCTTTCCACTTCGTCAATAGGAATCCCTTTCTTGGGATACTGGAAATCCATTAAACCGCGCAAATTCCGCACACTATCTTCTTTGTGAATCATTGCCGTATACTGCTTAAACATCCCATAATCACCAAGCTTTGTGGACTGCTGCAACATATGAATTGTCGCCGGATTATACAAATGCTCCTCTGCGCCGCCCCGCGACTGATGCTGCCCCGGGCTGTCAAGCGTTAAATCTGTAGCAAGCCCCAATGGGTCAAACGCCATAGAATGAAGCGCATCCACTTCCTTTTCAATATCCTTTAACGTTTCGCCGCCTACACGGCAGACCGTATTGGTAAAATATTTATGAATCACATGATAGTCAATGCCTATCGCCTCAAAAATCTGCGAGCCTTGATAAGACTGAATTGTAGAAATTCCCATTTTTGACGCAATCTTTACTATGCCGTGCAAAATCGCATCATTGTAGTCGTCAACTGCCGCGTGGTAATCCTTGTCAAGCATTCCATTATCAATTAATTCCTTAATAGACTCCTGCGCAAGATACGGATTCACCGCACACGCACCATAACCCAGCAATGTCGCAAAATCATGTACTTCCCTAGGTTCTGCAGACTCCAAAATTAATGCAACACTTGTTCGTTTCTTTGTGCGTATCAAATGCTTCTGCATTGCCGAAACTGCCAAGAGCGATGGAATTGCCACATGATTTTCGTCCACGCCGCGGTCAGACAATATAATAATATTTGCTCCGTCACGGTATGCCCTGTCAACTTCCACATACAGACGATCGATCGCGCGCTCTAAACTCGTATTTTTATAATAAAGAATTGGAATCTCAACAACCTTAAAGCCCTCATTCTTCATATTTTTAATCTTTAACAAATCGGTAATAGTTAAAATAGGGTTGTTGACCTTTAACACATTGCAGTTATGCTCTGATTCTTTTAATAAATTCCCATCTTTTCCAATATATACACTGGTTGAGGTTACCACCTCTTCGCGAATCGCATCAATTGGCGGATTGGTTACTTGTGCAAACAACTGTTTGAAGTAATGTGACAGTTGATGATGTGTCGCGGAAAGCACTGGTATTGGCGTATCCACACCCATTGCCGCAATTGCCTCACCGCCGTTTTTCGCCATTGGCAGAATACTCGTTTTTAACTCCTCATACGTATAGCCGAACGCCTTCTGCATCCGCTGCCGCTCCGCTTGGCTAAACTCCGGCACACGGACATTCGGAATTTTTAACTCATGCAGCGTTACAAGGTTAGAATCCAGCCATTCGCCATACGGCCTGCGCTTTGCATAGGTTTCCTTTAAGGTATCATCATCAATGACTTCGCCCTTTACCGTATCGACAAGAAGCATCTTGCCTGGACGCAGACGGTCTTTTTTCACAATCTTCTCCGGCGCAATCGGAAGCACGCCTACCTCAGACGAAAGAATCAGCTGCCCGTCTGAGGTAATATAATATCTCGAAGGCCGCAGCCCGTTGCGGTCAAGCACCGCTCCCATAATATCCCCGTCTGAAAAAAGAATCGATGCCGGCCCATCCCACGGCTCCATCATGGTAGCATAATACTGGTAAAAATCTTTCTTGCTCTGGGACATGGTTTTATTATTTGCCCAAGGCTCCGGAATCGTAATCATGACCGCAAGCGGAAGCTCCATGCCGCTCATTACCAGAAACTCTAATGTATTATCCAACATAGCAGAATCGGAACCAGAAGCATTGACCACCGGAAGCACCTTGTGAAACTCGTGACTTAAAAACTCAGACTCCATATTTTCCTCGCGCGCAAGCATTTTATCCACATTACCGCGAATCGTATTAATTTCGCCGTTATGTACAATAAAACGGTTGGGATGCGCCCGCTCCCAGCTTGGATTCGTATTTGTAGAAAAACGGGAATGCACAATCGCAATCGCAGACGTATAATCCGCACTCTGCAAATCCTTAAAAAAAGTCCGAAGCTGTGTTACAAGAAACATTCCTTTATAAACAATTGTTCTGCTGCTTAATGAAACAACATACGTATTGTCAGAGCTCTGCTCAAATACGCGCCTTGCAATATAAAGCTTTCTGTCAAAATCAAGCCCTTTTTCCACATTGGCAGGTTTCTTTACAAAAGCCTGCATTATATACGGCATACATTCCACTGCTTTATGCCCCAGAACTGACGGCACACAAGGCACTTCGCGCCACCCAAGAAACTCCAATCCTTCTTTCTCAACAATAATCTCAAACATTTTCTTTGCTTGATTTCGCTTTAACTCCTCCTGCGGGAAAAAGAACATACCGACGCCATATTCCCGCTCACCGCCCAGCGCAATTCCCAGCGGCTGTGTCACTTTTGTAAAGAAGTCGTGGCAAATCTGCACCAAAATACCAACACCGTCACCCGTTTTCCCCTCTGCATCCTTGCCGGCTCTGTGCTCTAAGTTTTCCACAATCTTTAATGCACTTTCCACCGTTTCACGCGTTTTTGTTCCCTTGATATTAACCACTGCACCGATACCGCAGTTATCATGTTCAAATTCCTGCCTGTAAAGCGGGGCTTTTGGAATATTTGTTTTTACATCGAACATAGCTTTTCTCCTTTTTTCTAATTCTCCGCATAAAAAAAGGCAACCAAAAAAAGCTCTATTAAACCTCCTTTGGTTGCATTGTTTACTATATAATCTCTCTAACTGGCACTTTTCATATTATAAAAAATTTTTTGGCATTTGTAAAGAGGAAAATTAAAATTTTTCTGCTTGTGCAGTCGAAATCCTGATTACAAACGCAAGTTTAACAAATTCCATAATTTTTTTACATAAACATTTAAATTTGTATATTCTTTTTTATCTCATTTTTCGCCATTCCAATACACAAACAAATTCTTTTATTCTTTACCCATTTTTTCTACCACAATATTTATTCTATTAATCAAACATTTTGTAATAGGAGTTTCAATATAATAGAATATAATCCCTGCAAAAATACATATTATAATATTCAAAAGTAATTGCAATATTCTATTATCGACTATGCTATACAAAAACCATGCAGCACTATTATAATATATCATCTGAACTAAAAAAATGTTATAAGAAGCCCTACCCAATAATTCAATAATTCCATTTTTTATTTCACTATTTATTATATACCCAGAAAGAGGAATCATATATAAGCACGCCCAAAAACAAGTCTTCGTCCAATAATTACTTATTAATGGTTTTAATCCTAAATAGCGGAATAACACAATATATATTATACCTATCAACATGGATAATACCGATAATTTTATATGCTTCTTAAAATTTCCAATTGCTAAATAACAGCCAAATGCTATCACTAACGTATATCGAAATAGTAAAAATCTATAACATTCTTCATTCATTCCATAAACACTTTTAAGAATTTCATATATAAAATTTATAAACCCCACAATAACCAAGCAT
>VSNQ01000162.1 GCA_009774395.1 Lachnospiraceae bacterium | reverse complement strand
CCTTCTTTTGTATTCACCTTATATACCAAGTCTGATTCATATGTGTCAAATTGGTCTGTTATAAATTCTTTGTCTATCAATTCCAAATCTTTTTCTGTCAGTTCCATCATCCAGTCATATGAAATATACTTTTTTATAAAATCAAGAAAGTTTTTCTTGATTGAAAATATTCTCTTATATCCTTTGTCATGCGGATTATCTGTGATTTCTTTTGACTTTGTATGCGAAGTATCCTGCGATTCTTTTGTGTCTGGCAAATTCTGCAATTTTGTTTCTTCATTCATCATTTATATATTTTGTACTCCTATCCTCATTAGAATATTTTTGTATTCTCAATTAATCATATCAAAATATAGAAATAGTGTAAAGTCATATCAAAAATTTCACATTCAAATTGTTTATTTCTTTTCCAGCTTCCTTTAGGAACTGTCAATAAATAACTCATCAATTTGACTTGTATCAATGTCCATCTGCGGCATCAGATAATCTTGACGTAGCCCGTTCTTTGCAGCTGAACATTTATACAGCGTCAAATTAACAAGTTATTTATTTACAATTCCTTAGTGACAGTCCTGTTACAAATTTATCCTCTTTGATAAGCCTGTACTCCGCAAGGTTGGCTGTTAACTTCATTTCAATTACTGCTGTTTCTATACTGCATCCAAAAGATGAAACCAAACAGCCGCCGTCTGTTTTATCCGGATTCGTAATATAAGAAATTGCCTTTCCAAGCGTATTATATAAAACATGAATTTTTGAAACTGCCATATGTACCTCCTCTTGGGCACAAAAAAGGCGCATGGTTACAATTACTATTCCATGCGCCTTTACGCTGTTATTTTGGTATTAAATTGTTTTGCCGATTACACCAACTGCATAACCTCGACTTCAAGTTCTTTCGCATCTTCTAATGATAATTTTGGGAAAAAACTTGGTATTTCTTCTACTGTAATTCTTCTGTTTTTTAACATTATCCTTGCATTTTCTATTGCTTCCCTATGTGTAGCATTATCATCAATGTCCTTTGCATATGCTTCCAAAACCTGCTCATCATCAAATAATGTCATCATAATGTCCACAACCTCCTGTTCTTTACTTTCGAGATATTCTTTCAACACGTTTCTATCTTTACAGATACGGATTGTTTCTGTTACCGCTTTCTTTGTCTGCCCATATTTCTTTCTCTGCTCATTATACACTTTACAGAAAATAATATACTGCCCGATTATGTTGTTCTCGTCCTCTTGATTGCGAAAAAATACTACTCGTTCCTTGACGGTCTGGATAGTCGGAACGGGGCAAAATGCAGATTGCTTTTCGTAATTGAGTATGGTATAATTTTTCTCAGTACAAACCGCCAAACCAGAATTTAATTTTTTAACAGGAGGATTGTGTGATGAGTATGGATTTGAATTTCTGGAAGTACAAGAAAAATACCGCACATGACCATGCAACTGTATATCAGACAGCGTGTTGTGATGGAGAGGTAATGGAAGTATTAGAAATTCTTCCGATTGATGATATTTTGAAGAAAGTGACCACTACTTTTTCCGACTGGACGATTCAAGATGGAGGCAAGGATTTTGAAAAAGAAGGACATGGTGCATTTCAGATTTTTACGACTTCGCAAATCGTAAGATTTGATTGCTATGGTATGCAAGAAGCTGATATGAATGCTCTTATGGATATTTTAATTGATTTTGGCTGTCCTTTATATGACCCACAAATTTCAACAAGATTTGATTCTTGGACAGAAAGATAACAATTCCCGTTTATCGCTCTCATAAAAGTCTAAAACAGGGCGGTGGTGACAGGCATTGACTATCCCGCCGCCTTGTCCGTTATCGCTCCATATCTTGTTTTCTTTGGGTCTGTTGTTCCCGCTGTTCCTGCCGCAAGATACTGTAAACGCTTTTTCTGATTTTCTCTGCTTCTTTTACTTCCTCTTTCAATGCAAGATACCATTTTTCCCGTCTGTACCTTGCGGGACAGTATGCCTTGAATGTAGTCGGCAAGGGTGGGCGGATCGGTGTTCTCCTGTTCCTCTTTCAACCAGTTTTTCAGTTTGGAGATACGTGCCTTTAACTGCCGCAACTTCTGGTTAGTCACTTCAATTTCGCTGTTGAGGTCGCCGCGCTCGGTGCGGATGCCGCGCTTCTCCATAGCGGAATCGGCAACGCCTAAATGGACGGTGGGTATTTGGTCTATCCCTTGCCGCTTATAACTGCGGTGGTCTACGCGCTCGGCGTGTCCGTTCTGCTCCAACGCCTGATTACAGAGTTGCGCCCATGCCGCCCTCCATTCCTCCGCTTTGGTCTGCTTGTTCCAGTCGGTAGTGGGAATGGATTTACATTTATACTGCCGCTTTTTCGGGTCATAGATTTTATTCCCGTCCCTGTCAAGAATGTACTCCTTTTTCTGCTTTGCTCCCCACGCGCCGCGCTCCTTTCTGCGGGTAACTCCCGCCGTTTTCTTTTGTGCTGGCAGGCACAAAACGCCATCTGCAAGACCGCACATACTACATTCATATAATATATAAGTGCACCCTTGTCAAGCAAGGGAGAGTTAATTCTTCCCGTTTCCTTTTCTGGTTTCAAATATAAGATGAGATATTGATTTATTTCTTTTTTGTTGTCTTTTTTCATAGGCAGCAGAGCAAAAAGCCCGCACCACATATGACAATATCCTCCGCCTTGTCAAAGATCCAGACGTTGCAGAACCGATTCGATTCCTGCGGGCACGAGAAATCGTTCACTTCCAACGATTCGGCGAAGCAAATCGTGCACAGTGGCGTAAATCCAAAAACAGAGCAACATTTCTGCTGCCCTGTTATTTGTTTTATATGTTACATTAATTTATTATTTCGGCTGTTTTCTAACATCGTCTGGATTTAAAGTACAAAATACTGGTTCGCTTTTGTTGGTATAGTACCAAGTCACATTTCCGTTTACGACAAGTGGCTTGCAGTCTGACAGAGGTTTATCGAAGCTGTATATGCCAGAGATGGGCTCACCGTTTCCGTTGAGTAGTATACTCTTCTGGACAATTGATTTGACTGGCTTATTTTCCTCTATAACGGAAACTGTTTCTGTCCAGAGCAGCATGAACTCGTTACCATTTAATTTGACCAGATGCGGTGTGGTGACTACAGCTTCTGCCACCTTCTGAGGATTGCCCTTAGCATCTGTATATTCAATGTATTTATGATTGGTAATCCAATGTTCTGTGGTACCATCTGCTGAGAAATTATCCTTTTGCGTACTGGTTACGAAAATATTTCGTATTGTTCCTGTAGAGTATGGATTTGCCTTCTGGTCTACCGAGTTTCCAGCAACCAGATAAGCAGTATCAGAAACCTCAAAAGCTCCTACCGATACGCCTGTGAATGCACCAGATCCGCCCATTGGCAGTACATGAACATACCGATTACCGCCAAACGCATTTGCATCAGGGGCTTTTTTGTTGTATTTTACCAGGACAACAGAACGTGGGTAAGCATCTCCCTGATCAACGGTCAGCAGCGTGTTGTCATCATCAACTAAAACATATTGATTAAAGGAGTGGCTTACATATCCGGTATAGCTAAGATTAGACACACCCGTAATCTGCTGCTGGATTTCCATTGTGGAAATTTGTATCGTTAAGGAAATATTCGCCTGATGTGTATTATACATTTGATGACATGTGCGAATATACAATATATCCTCACATGCTGTCATGCGAAGGCTTCCGTTCTTGAATGGATCTAAAGTATTTGCACCAAATAAACGGGTTTCATCAATGCGGTTCCAGTTCTTATCATATTTTACCACGCGCAGAATTTCCTGCGTATCATCTTTATTAGGATTCCTCTCTCCAAATGCAAGGAAATAATAATCTTTTCCTGCATAGAAACCACCAAATTTTGACAACTCCATCTTTATTATTTTTTGCGAGATAAACTTATAATCGGATGTATAGGATTCTACACAGACATTATTATTGCCGATGCACTCTACACGCACAAGGGTATTATCATCATTCTGGTACAAGTATGAGTTTATGTGTGAGCCTTCAAAATCACTATAGTTGTGGCCATTGATATTTGTGGATATCGCAGGGGAGGAGCCATTCACATCTTCATCTTCTTCTGGAACTTCTGTATTTAAAGTTTTTGTCACTTCTCCCTTAAAATCTCCGACCCCCTGTATTGTAACAGAAACCTTTTTGTTTGCCAGTTCACTGTAATTTGTAATTGCGTAATCTGCGAATTCTTTCAGTTCTTTTTTGTTATAAGTCAATACAACTTTACTCGGCTCTTCTTCGGTTGCTTTTGTTACTTTAACAGAAACTTTTTTGATCTCCTGTGGTTCAATCTCAAATTTTATAGTAGTACTTCCATTACAATTATTTCCGATTCCCTTGATTGTAACGGACGCCTTTCCAGAATGGAAATTATTTGCGTAAGCAACGATATAGTCTTTGTTTAAAGCCAGTTTTTTGTTTTTTATTGTTTTTATTGTTACAGCAGGTTCTTGCGCCTTTCCATTAAAAGTTTTGGGTGAGATATCTGCTATGGTCACATGCTGCGGGATACCTTCTACGACTTTATATTTATTGACATCTACCTTACCAATGTTAAACGTCCTTACAATTTTGCCTTTGTACTTGCCATTCCCCGTGATAGTCATTACCGCTGTTCCGGCATTTATATTATTCTGATACTGTACTTTGTAGTCTTTATTATTCCTTAGTTCCGTATCACCTATTGTAAGTTTAACATTCCGTGTAATAGCTTTTCCGGTATATAAAGTATCTCCGGTAAACTCCAATTTACCTGAATTAATATAGTATTGTTTCTCGACATCATATACCGTGAGCTTTACAGTGACAGAATCCGTATAGTTTGTAGTGGTTGCCTTTGGGGTGATAGTAACCTTCGTTTTCTTCGGATTCTCTAGATCAATATATTCCGCGTTAAACCAACCACTATTTAACAGGGTGGTTCCATCATATATAACAATTGGTGCCGATTTGTCATTTGTAAGCTTGCTTCCTGTGTAAATCTTTAATTTCTTGACGCTTTTAGGAGTAATTGTAAAGGTGGTCTTTACACTTCCTGTATATTCCCCTTTTCCCGTAATTGTTACAGAAGCTTTTACATCATCTTTACTGGCATTTATGTTATTTTCATACTTAAGGGTATAATCTCTATCTTTTTTGAGTGTAACACGCTTCTTTCCGTTGAATGCGGAAATACTTACATTGGGTTCATATACTTTACCACTATAAACTTTTGATTTGATATCTTTAACTTTGGTTTCTGTTATAGCAGCAGTTAAATCTATTTGCGGCTGTACTATAAAGTTTGCTTCTACCTTTCCCGTATACTCGCCCTTTCCTGTAATTGTTACAGTAGCTTTCTTGTCTTCTTCACCAGGATTACCATTATCTTTATATGTAAGTGTATAGTCCTCGTCTTTTTTAAGTTTCACTCGTTTCTTTCCATCGAGTACAGAAACGGTTACATTGGGTGTATAGGGCGTACCATTATAACGCTTTGGTTTGATATCACCAATTTTAGTACCTGCCTCTTCCAAATTGATAGGCGGATTTATTGTAAAATATATTGTTTTACGTCCCTTATATTCTCCGATTCCTGTAATAATTGCAGCAGCTTTCTCTCCAGCGTTTACATTATTTTGGTATTTGAGTTCATAGTCCCTGTCTTCTTTGAGTGTAACTCGTTTCTTTCCCTTGAGTATCGAAACAGTTATCTTAGGTTCATAGGGTGTACCATTATACCGTCTTGGTTTGATTTTATTTGTCTTAAGCTGTGCCGATTCAGCACCTATATCGATACGCGTATCTTCTTCTCTTGCTCCTTGTGAAGCACCCTTGCTGATTTCCGCATCCTCCGACGGAAGCCACTTCGCATACAACACCAAATCTTCTGTGACAATATCTGTTTTAAAATCCCATGTATTGATACAATCTGCTTCCCGATACCATTCTGCAAAGGTATATCCTTCTGCGGTTGGAACCTCTGGTGCTGCAAAGGTATCACCGTTATTTACTGTGATAGGATCGATTTGTGTGCCGATTCCCTGCAAATCAAAAGTAATGAGATAAGTATTGGCTACGTCGATGGTTTGGGTTTCTGTTTCAACTTCTTCTGTCCACTTTGCATATAAAATGGTGTCGGATAATATTGTATCTGCTGCAAAATCCCACGCATTGGTGCATTCGGGCTCTTTAAACCACCCTTCAAATTGATATCCTTCAGCCGTTGGTGCTTCTGGTGCTGTCAAAAGTTCACCAGTTTTTACAGTCAAGGATTCGATGGGTGTTCCATGTTCTTGCAGTTCAAAACTTACAGTATATACTGCTGCGGTAGGATCTTCTGTCCATTTTGCATAGAGTGTGATATCCGCTGTTACAGTATCCTTTTCAAAATCCCATATCGTTTCGCATTCTGCTTCTTTGAACCAGCCATCTAATAAATAGCCTTCTTTGACAGGAGTTTCAGGCTGTTCCATTTTTTCATTTTCCTGTATTGACTGCGCTGGTACAATTGTTCCACCGTTAGACTCAAAGGTAATCGTATATCGCACAGGTACATCTTCTTCAACAGTATATGTAAACGTAACAATTTCACTGTTTTCATATCCTTCTTTTGCAGCAAATGCTTTCACAGTGATATCTGCTTCAATCGAAATCGGTTCTGTATACAATGTACTGTCTAAAGTAGGCTCTGAACCATCAACCGTATAATAAACTGCTGCCTCCTCCTCACTTGTCAGCACCAATTTCGATTCTTTGGCAACCACTTCCCCAGAAGCGATACTTGCTTTTGGTATCGTAAGTTTTTCTTCCTTTTCTGTCAAAGAAAAGAATGTAACATTATAGCTAAGATACATTTCCTTATTGTTTGTAATTTCTACCTGAAAAGCATCCCCATCTACAAATTCTGTTATATCCTGCATATTGGGCTGGAAAATAATGCAGCCTTTCTGTCCGTAACTGTCATTATCCACATAAAATACTCCATCCGCAGATTCCTTCGCAAAAATCCATTCTTTTCCGTCTGATTTTCTTGTTAATGTCACTTGAATATCTTTCGCTTCCAACTGCTCTCCCGTAGAAACAGACCAAGGATACGCAGCATCAAAATACTCTATCGGTGTATTCTGCGCCGGCCATGCAACACCAAATATTGTTTCGTTGTTTCCAGAACAATCCGTTGCATACATTGCGCTGTATGTACCCTTACTGCCTTTTACTGCACCGAAACCAACCTTTCCCATGGAAGGATTTAATATCCATCTACGAGATTCCAGACTAGATAGATTATTGCTATCGTCACCTGCCATCCAAGAATCAACAATGGTTTCATTTAATGGCTTCGCATCACTCTCATGATATGCAAGATTAGAATTTGAAGCACCTTCCTGTCCTTGTTTATATAGTTCCTCTGAAATTCCGCCTGGCTGAGAAGGTTTATTACTTAATTCTCCATTAATATAATTGACAAGAGCCGCTGCTTGGCTGTACTGACTATACTCTTTGTCAAAAGTCACTTCATAAGGCAGACCTGCAATAAAACGAATTTGATTGATCATTGCCGCCGCAGACTCTAAAGCAGCATCCGAAAGAACGCCTGCTCTATAAGGTGCAGTAACGCTAGGATCTTGCGCAAAAGTTACCTTATCTGCTTTTTCAGCCTTTTGCTGGTCTAAAAACGCTTTAATTTCGTCCATTGAATGATAAGCTGCCTCTAATTTTGTCGTCCGTTCTGTATCCGGCGCATTCTCTATATTCTGATCTTCACTGCTGGTAATATCTTCTGTTTCGGTTTCTGTGATTTCCTCTGTTTCGGTTATTGTAGTATCTTGAATTGCACTTTCTTTTGTTGTAATTTCTTCATTGGATTCTTGTTTACTAGAAGGTTCTTCCGTCGAAGTTTCTATTATGGAAGATTCCTCCGTCGAAGTTTTTTCTGTTTCTGCAGTATCATTTTCTATTTCACTCTCTTCTGTTTGTGTTCCATCTTTGGTACTGCTATCAACATTTGTATCAGATTCTTTACTTTCAGTTGTAGCTAATTTCTCACTTTCCTGCGATGCAGCATTCTCTGCTGTTTCTTCTGTTTGCACAGTTGTACTCTCTGAACTTGCAGAGTTTTCCGCAACGGACGTTTCTGCTTCTTCAGCATAAACCAAAGTCAACGCAGAAAGATTCCCTGTGTTAAACACCATTGCTGCCGATAACAGCATACATAATAATTTTTTCTTCATATTAAAAGTCCCTCTATTTCTTGAAAATTTATTTTTGTATTAAAAGATTAACCTTTCTCTATCCCTCCTATCTCAAAAAACAATTACAGATTCCCAACTTACTTATGGGAATTTACTGTAATGCAAACCATTTTTATGTACTTTTTTAAGTAAAACAAACAATACGCCACTGCATAAATAAATTCAAGAATTCAATTTCTTACTTATTATGCGGGACGTATTCTACATTAGCAAGCAATTTTTATATACTTTTTGCACAAATATATAAAATTGCGTATCAAAATCATATTAACACATTATTC
>VSNQ01000161.1 GCA_009774395.1 Lachnospiraceae bacterium | reverse complement strand
CCCTAGACGGCATACCCTATCTAGTACGGTCTGGTGGGCGCGGAGTTTTGTATTAGATACATGATTATTACTTTGTTTTTATAGGAAATGCGTACAACATCCATGGTCAGAGTTCTATGAATATATTGAAAAAGAAGGCAGGAGCATATGTAGAACGCGTGATGATATGGAAGGCAATGCCTCACACACAATTGTATCCGGTAATTAAAAACTCTGAATTTGTTATATTGCCTTCGCTAATGGAAAGTTTATCAAATGCATGCATTGAGGCTATGTATTTTAAAAAAGTAGTAATTGGTACAGATGGTGCAAGTTTTGAACAACTTATTACACATGGTAAAAATGGTTTGTTATGCAGGATAGGGGATTCGCAGGATTTGCTGGATAAGATGCAGATGGCAGTGTCTATGAGTGAAGACCAAAAAAGGCAGATGGGAAAAAAGGCAAGGCTGCGTATAGATAAATTAAGACCAGAATATGTGGTAAAACAGTTAGTTCAATTATATGAGTATGTGATAGAAAATAGTAAACATAAATGAAGGGAGAAAAATCAAATGAATAAAGGTGTGATCTCAGTATTATCAGCTTTAGTGGGAGCAGCAACAGGAGCTGGAGTTGTGGGGAAAGTGTCCAATGAAAAGACACAAAAGATGAAGTCAATGTCAGACAAACATTTAGCTTTATTTTTGTTGATGAATCAATGGGTAAAGGTTAAGCAGGAAGGAAAAAATTTATCATCATATTTTGAAAAGAACGGATATAAAAGGATTGCGGTTTATGGTATGAGTTTTGCGGGGGAAACACTGATAGATGAGTTAAAAAATTCTGCAATAGAAGTGGTGTATGGGATTGACAAAAGAGCAAATTCTTTGTATGCAGATGTAGATATTGTGTCTATAGAGGATTCATTAGAGGATGTAGATGCAGTTATTGTTACAGCAATTACATTCTTTGATGAAATAGAAGAAAAATTATCTGATAAACTGGACTGCCCAATTATTTCTTTGGAGGATATTTTGTGTGAAGTATAAATTAAAAAATGAACTTTGACAATATTATACTTTATATGAAGATTTTAGAGTTTTTTCTGTCCATGAGATTTTTGTAAACAAATAAATCAATAAAATGGACTGATTAATATAGGTTAAATAAATAGAAGAATTCTGATATAAAGTATGATGTTAGTTAAACTTTATATCAGAATTATTTATGTTCTTTACTGTAGAATGAGCAGAGAAAATACATATACCATAACACAAGATGCGGGTAGAATGGAAATTGATATATGCAGAATGAAAGTAGACTTAACATATGAAGGTTATAGTGTTTGGCATTGGAACGTATTATAGGGAACAGAAAGAAAAACTGAACATTTTAGATGATATAGAGATTGTTGCTTTTGCAGATAATAATGCGTCATTGTGGAACGAAAGAATTGACGAGATAATTATTATTTCACCCAATTTGATACCATATTTAGAATATGACAAGATCTTGATTATGAGTATACATGTCTGCGCGATATGTGAACAGCTTCTTGCGCTGGGGGTGGTTTGGAACAGGATCATTACATGGGAGCAGTTCTGTGCTGAATCGGTTCAGGGGAAAAGAAACTTATTCTCCATAAAGTCACCAATGGATTATTCACAAAAAAGTATATTGATCATATCTACTGATTTAGGTTACAATGGTGGAACGTTTGCAGCGGTATATGCAGCATTGGCTTTGGAGCAGAGTGGAATATCAGTGATATTAGCTGCCCCAAAAGGGGATAAAAAATTGATCAAAGAAATCATGGAAAGGAAAATTGATGTTGTGGTTTGGCCGTCCCTTCCATATGTATTTGACATTGACAGGGAGTGGATACTACAATTTGACGCAGTCATGGTAAATACATTCCAGATGGTGGAATGTGCGTACCAAATAAGCAAAATCTGTCCAACGATATGGTGGATACATGAACCTTTGGAAATGTATGCGTTTGCGATGATGAAATATCCAAATTGTAAAAAGATAGTCCAACAAAAAAATTTGGATATTTATGCCGTAAGCAAGATAGCACAGAGAAATTATAATAAATCGTTTGGCTTTGACAGATGTGAAAAAATATTGACGCTGGGCATCCCTGATAAGGCGATAGATGTAAAAAAACAAAGGATCCAAGATAAGAAAATAGTGTTTGCTATTATCGGCAGTGTGTGTAGCCTAAAAGCACAGGATATTTTTTTACAGGCAGTATCAATGCTGAGTCATAGAGAGAATCTTGTATTTTGGATTATTGGCAGGATGTATGATAACGAATATTGTCAAAGGATAAGGAATATAGCAGAGGATATTAAATCCGTTAAAGTTTGGGGAGAATTGACTAAGGCGCAAATGGGTAGTCTGTTTCCTGAAATCGATGTTCTTGTTTGTGCGTCTAAAGAAGAAACTTTGTCAATAACAGTCATAGAAGCTATGATGTATAGGAAGATTTGCATTGTGACAGACACTACCGGAATCGCAGAATATATGAAAGATAAGAGGAATGGATTTGTGATATCCTGCAACAATGCCAATGCATTAAAGGAAAAAATAGAATGGATTATGAATAATAAGGATGAACTTGAGAAAATTAGGATACATGCAAGGAACACGTATGAAAAATATTTTAACATGGATGTATTTGGAGCGAATTTGAAAAATGCATTGAAAGATATAGGAAGATAATAGGATTGGTAACAAATGAAGGAATAAGTATATGAAGCTGATTGATTGCGGTATGACAGAATTTGCACAGAGATGTCAGACAAAAGAAGTAGTATGTTTTGGGGCAGGAAAACAATTACAGGAATTTGTGAATGCCATGCCATATATAAATATATATAAGATTGTTGATAATCACAAATACGAAAGTGATGTGGACATACAAGGCAGGAAACTGTCAATCATATCCCTTAGCGGATTTATTGACATGTATAAGGGCAGAATGGATGAAGTGATAATGCTTATTACATGCATGTCATTTGCACAAGTAATACGACAAATGGAGAATATAAGTGTATTGCAGGATTTAGAATGCTGTATTTTCCTTTTTATTAGGGAATATACAGAGGAAACGATCATACCGCCGATGGTACAGGGTGAGGCGCTGATACCGAAAAGATTACATTATTGCTGGTTTGGTAAGGAGGAAATACCAGACGCGTATAAAAGAAATATTGAAAGTTGGCATAAGTTTTGCCCAGACTATGAGATTATTCGATGGGATGAGTCAAATTATGATTTAAATAGCAGTGAATATTCCAAACAGGCATATGAAGCAAATAAGTGGGTGTTTGTTTCGGACTATGCACGGGTTGACATCCTTAAACAGCATGGTGGGATTTATTTAGATACTGATGTGGAAGTGATTAGGTCTTTGGACGAGTTATTGCGGTGGAAGTTATTTTGTGGCTTCGAAAATATGAATTGGGTAGCCTGGGGATTGGCAATAGGTGCAGTAAAAGAACACCCAATCTTAAAAGAACTTCTGAAAATATATAATGATATTCCATTTCAAAATAAAGATGGAAGCTATAATGAAATTACATGCCCGACTTACCAGACGAATATCATGCGAAAGTTTGGTTTTTCCATAAACAATAGGTTTCAGCAGATTGACGGGGTTGCCGTTTACCCGAAGGAATGTTTTGCACCCTTTGGTCTTTATAGAGGAATGGGGAGGATAACGACCAATACATATTCGATACATTGGTATTCTGCATCGTGGTTTGGGGAACGGCAGCAGGCTAAAAGAAATAAGACGGAACAGGATATTGAATGGGTCAGGGAAAGGTATTTTCATGATTAAAGTTATTATGTGGGGAACAGGAGCAACAGCAAAGCAATATATTAATAAATATCATAAACGTATGTGCGATTATGTGGAGATTATGGCATTTATTGATAATGATGAAGCGAAACAGAAAAAAAGGTTTTATGGATATAATGTCATATCTTATGAAAAGGTAGATGATTATGAGTTCGATTATATTGTAATTATGAATACCTACACAAAAGAAATATGGAAGCAGATAGGGAAAGAGATTGAGAATGATAGAATTGTTATTTCTAGTGACCAGTTTTTTGAACTGTTTGTTAATACTGGTTATTGGGAAGATAAACGTGTTCTATTTTATGGAGATGGAATGCGTTTTGACTTGGTCGAATACAGAGCACAGTTTACATTTAAGACAGTACAATATGTAAAAACAGGTGGATTGGGCAGTGTAACAGATTTTGATGTAGTTTTCCTATGTCCTCCAAGGTTGCTTGACCAACATGGAACATTAACGTATGAAGAAAAACTGCGTATAGATATTCATGAAAAAATGGATATAGAAGATGAACATATATTAGGGATTGGAGAGTGGAGATATTATCTGCAATGTGACCGACGGATAAAAGGGGGATCGCAAAACGGAAATAAAAACTTTTTTATAATAGGAGCGTTGGATCCCATGCAAGGATGGGGAAATATACTTTTAAGAGTTTTAGGGGGAATCACCTATGCACGAAATCATCATATGATTCCGATTGTTGATATGCAAAGTATTAAGAACCAGTATCTTCCGGAAGGCTTAGTAGGCGTCCATAATGCATGGGAAGACTTTTTTGAACAGGTCAGCAGGTTTGACATTAGTGAGGTATATTGTTCCCGAAATATAATTTTAAGCGGTATCAATACGCATATTGATTGTCTGATGGATGCTGGTGATATTGATTACAGGAAGAATGTGGTGCAATTGTTGGAGCGGGCATATAAGGTTCTTTTCCCTGAAAAAGAAAAGGTGTTAGGTGTTGTATATAGGGGAACTGACTATAATGTGGTGTATAGTCATACAACACCATGGAAACTAACAGAGTATATATCTTATATAAGACATTATAATGAAAAGATAGGGTATGGATACATTTTTTTGGCAACAGAAGTAGAAGAGGCGGTTGTAGCATTTAAAAAAGAATTTGGAAATAAGGTTTTTTGGGTAGAACAACAAAGATATCCAGCGTCTGAACGCAGATGGCTATATTCTATACATTTTGATAGGGAGAATGATGAGTTCAAAAAAGGTATGGAATATATAACTGTTTTGGAACTGCTTTCAAGATGTGATGCGATTGTTGGTACAAATTCAGGAACAGTAAGGGCAGCAATTGTTTTAAATAAAAATCAATATGAACATATAAATATCTTGGAATAGTATGTAATGATAAAGTTTTTGTAGAAAAGGTCAGTAACAGATAAAAAGTATTCTGAAAAGGGAAACACATGGTAAAAGTATCAGTGATTATTCCGGTATACAATACGGGAAAATATTTAAGGCGCTGTTTGGACAGTGTGATAATGCAGACATTAGGAAATATTGAGATCATTTGCGTGGATGATGGCTCTACGGATGAAAGTGCCCGCATTTTAGAGGAATATGCAGACAGGGATGACAGAATCAAAGTGATATACAAACAAAACGGGGGGCTTGTTTCTGCAAGGAAGGTAGGCGTAATTGCGGCAGAAGGAGAATACATTGGATATGTGGACAGTGATGACTGGATCGAACCAGATATGTATGAAAAGCTGTATGGATGCGCGCATAACAATCATGTAGATATGGTAACAAGTGGTTATTTATTTGAGGGCAATTATATAACAACGCATTTTGACGACGTAACGGAAGGATTATATGATGAGGCTAATATGAGGTATTTGCGGGAAAATGCCATATACAATTTACAGACAAAGAATGTTGGGCTGAGGGGATCGTTGTGTTGTAAGTTGTTCTGTACAGAGTTGCTAAAGACGGTGCAAGAAGGGGTATCAGATAAACTGACATTCTCAGAGGATAAAATGTGTGTCCTCTCTTATGTTTTAAGTTGTAGCAGGGTATATGTGCTAAAAAGAGCGTTCTACCATTATATCTCACATCCTTTTTCTATGGTTCATAAGTGCAATGATGACTATCTGATCAGTGTAAATGAGGTATATAAGCATTTTATAAAGTTGTATCAACATCCTTGCTTTACACCTGTTATGCGTATGCAAGCTGAATTATATATTACAGAATTGTTATATAAGGGGATTAATTCAAGGCTTGGTTTTCAGAATCGTAATTTATTTTGGATAAATCCATATTATCTTGATGATATTCCTGCTGATGCAAAGATTGTGCTTTATGGTGGTGGGGAACTTGGAGATGCATATAGACGTCAGATTGAAATGCGTGATGATTTGGTGCTGGTTGGATGTGTAGACACACAATATATAGAAAATGTACAAGTTGGCGCATTGGGGATGCTTTTGGGGGAAGATTATGATCTTATTTTAATCACTGTTAAAAATCCCAAAAAAGCTATGGAGATAAGGGAAGGTTTGACCTATGAAGGCATTCCAGATGAAAAGATCCGTTGGTATGAACAGAAAGAGATTTATTGGGAGTATGCAGAAAGTAACGGGTGGCTGAGATGCAGCTGAAATTGTTGAATGCATCGACTTTTAAAGATATTTCGGATAAAGGAATTGTTTGTTATGAAAAATCAGAAATATATTTAAGGGAGTTGTGTGCAGCGTTTCCAGTACAAAATAATATCAGAAAAATAATTGATGATAACATACGTAATCAGGGAAAATTTGAATTTATGGGCAGAAGTCTTGCAGTTGTGGAAACTGACAATCTAAAGAAAATTGATTTTGATAAAAATGTCATCCTGATCATAAGTGATTATTTCGTGGAGGCATATGAAAAGATATGTAATATACTCCACATGAAAACATCAGTTGATACAGTTTACTATTTTGCAAACAAAGAAACAGAGTATGAATTGGGATACAGGGAACAGTATAAGGATATGTCTTTGGAGAATATTATTATTTTCCGTAGTGGTCCCCACACGTCTGCTTATGTCGAAGGTATGGACTTTGCGGATAATGCGAGGGCACTTTTTGAGTATATGCTTGAAAACAGGTACAATGAAAAATATAGGCTTGTATGGTTGGTAAAGAATCCAGAAGGATTTAAAAGATATCATTGTATTAAAAATGTGGAATTCCTGTCATTTGACTGGTCGGTTTCAACAAATAAAGAGGAGCGGGACAGTTACTATTATGTGCTCTGTCTTGCAAAGTACATATTTTTCACGGATGCGTACGGATTTGCGAGGAATTGTCGGAAAGACCAGATACGTGTGCAGCTTTGGCATGGATGCGGTTTTAAGACAAGGGTGAATTTTGTGCGTTGTGAGAAACGGTATGAGTATACCACGGTGATTAGCGACATATATTCCAAAATACATCAAGATATCTATGGGCTCAGTGAAGACCAAATGCTTGTCACGGGATATGCAAAGCAGAACTGGTTGTTTCATCCATTAACAAAATGGTGGGAAAGGCTACTTGTTCCTAAAGCAGGAAAATATATCTTTTGGCTGCCGACTTTCCGTACGGCTAAGGAACAGCTTAGAAATTTGAATGAATATGAACCAGACAGTCAGACAGGACTTCCAGTTGTTTATACATATGAAATGTTGGAACGACTTAATGCACTTTTAAGAAGTCTTGATATAGTACTTGTGGTAAAGTTGCATCCTTTTCAGGATAAAAAGAAAATAGGCAGGATAGATATGGATATGGGGAATATTGTCATATTGGATAATGGGCAACTTACGGAAAAAGACATACAAATTAATCAACTTTTAGGACATGCAGATGCACTGATCAGTGACTATTCTTCTGCAGCAGTTGACTACATGCTTCTGGATAGACCGATTGCGTTTACATTGGATGATGTAGAGGAATATGGGCAGAATAGGGGATTTGTGTTTGATAACATAAGGGATTGGCTTCCAGGGAGAGAACTTGCATGTTTTGGGGATATATGCCATTTTGTGGTGGAGGTCGGTAGTGGGGCAGATATGACAGGAGAAAAACGCAGAAAGCTGCTCTCCATAATGCATAAATATCACGATGGCAGAAGCTGCAAAAGAATTGTGGACGCATTACGGATATAGATTTGAATTTATTATGGGAGAGGAAACTTATGAACTTTGAACTTACTGCATCATTGATGTGCGCAAACTACGGGAATCTTGAAAGGGAGGTTCAGGAACTGGACGAGGGAGGCATTGACTCGTTCCACATTGACATCATGGATGGCAGATTTGTACCAAATTTTGCGATGTCCCTAAACGATATGAAATATATAGCAGGAGCGACGAAAAAGCCACTTGATGTACATTTAATGATAGAGCATCCTAATAACCGTGTGGAGATTTTTTTAAATAATCTTCGAAGAGGTGATACCGTTTACATCCATCCCGAAGCAGAATACCATCCATCAACAACTTTGCAGAAAATTATTAACGCCGGCATGGTACCAGGCATTGCAATCAATCCGGGCACAAGTATTGAAACGGTGTATGAAATGCTTCGTATTGTTAGAAAAGTGCTTGTAATGACTGTAAATCCTGGCAATGCAGGACAGATGTATATGCCTTATGTTGGAAAAAAGATAGACAAATTGTTGCTTTTAAAGGAAGAAATGGGATTTAAAGCATACTGGGACGGAGCGTGCAGTGCTGATAAGATATTAAAATTTGCCCCTAAAGGAATTGATGGATTTGTACTTGGCACAACGCTTCTATTTGGAAAGAATAGACCTTATGGGGAGATAATTCAGGAAATTCATAACTACAGTGATGCTATTGAATGTGGGAATTTGTGGAATTAAAAGATTAATTATAAATTGGCTATAAATTTTGATATATATTTGTAATAATTCTGATTAAATAC
>VSNQ01000160.1 GCA_009774395.1 Lachnospiraceae bacterium | reverse complement strand
TAGTTTTGTGTGCAAACTTATTATACATTAGAAAGTGCCTTGTGTGTTATTTTATTTTTCAAAAAGTTGTAAAGTGGCATATACATTATTCAAATTACTTTATTTCAGATATAGGTCTATCGTACTGTAAGTCCAATCTGTATACACAGCACCATATGCTATCCTGCAATTGTTGACGGATGAAATCGCTGTATTAACAATATTGTTCTGTTCTTTGCGCAGCTTTTCTTCCATCTGAAAAAAGAATGATTTTGGGGTATATATTTTCACAACATCTTCTCTTAATGTATTTAAAGATTATTTGAATTTGGAGAGCAGGCAAACATAAATGTTGATAAATTCACAGATATATGATAAAATTTGTTTCAGAAAAGTATGCGGAGGTATATTATGGCTGTCAGCTATAAAAAACTACTACATCTTATGATAGAACGTGATATTACAAATACAAAGCTAATGCATGATGCGGATATTTCTGCCAACATTATCACTAAAATCAAAAATGGAAAATATATTGCTCTTGATAAAGTGGAAAGTATTTGCTTGGCACTAGATGTTACACCGAATGATATTTTAGAATTTATTCAATCGGAGGATAAAGAAAATGCCTGACAAAATAATGTCCATACTGGCTGAAGTAACTGGTGGTAAAAGTTATAAGGCTCATAAATATGGGCTTGACCATGCAGATAGACCTTTTATTGATTATGGTGAAGACTCTATTATCTGGGAAAAAACAGCAGAAACGAATAAATCAAACCGAAAATATGTGCCATTAGAAGAATTGAGTAAAAGATTATCTGCGAGAGAGGAACAGTTACTTACATATTTTTTAGATGGCTCTCGAAGAGTATTTAAGGTTGATGATATTGCATATACAAAGTCTGGAGGAAGAAGTGTAATATATCCTGTTGTTGCCGGACAGATAGGCATAGGGTGCTGTAAGAGAGAAAACAAACAGATGATTCCAATAAAATTTAAAAGGGAGTTTGTTCTTTCGATTCCTGATATTGCTAATGCGGATGGGAAGGCGGGGTTTTTTCCAGCAACTGCGCGGAAATTGAATGAATCTGCAGAACTAAAACGACTTGGAATTGAATTTTCAACAATTATTCCGTATCGTACTGCAAAGAATGCTGAAAAGAAGTTCGAGGATCTTGGTACAGCATGTATTCAGGACAGAATGTCTCAACGTGAAAAAGAATTGGTAGCAGAGCTGGTAAGAGAACGAAAATTAAATCAAAATAACTATCTTGTGAAAGATGGTTCTTTAGAATATCGTCCTACAAAAGAAGATAAAGCTGATAAGAAAAAATATCAGATTTTCAAAAATAATTATAATTGGGTTCTTGGTGTTTCAAAAAACTTTAATCCAGAAGTATGTGTAGATATTAATGGAAAGCCAAATCCGGGTTTTATTGCAGATTTGCCCCTGTATCATAGAACGCCAGTAGCCTGCTTTAAAAATCCTGATTGGTTTGGTGATACAGAATTTGCAGTGTGGTATGTACGAATAAGAGATAAACAACGTACGCGAACTCCATTTGATGGAATTATTAAAGTCGAAAAAATATTAGTTACACAGGAGGAAACAGATGACGGCATTGACAGCACTCTTGTTGACCAGTTGAGCGCATATCTTATAAATGAAAGAAATCCTGTATGTTATGGCTCAGATTTACGGTGGGCGAACCATTTATATCCAATTTATCTTACAGAGACATTTGTCAAATCAAAATATCTTAGCGCAGAAAGCTTTTTACATTTGTTTTAAGGAGGAGCAGCAACATGAAAGAACCTATAGGAAGAGTTATAGCAACTGAAAAAGTGCCGACTACCATGGACAAATTTACGTTTTGGACAAATGCGGACTTTAAACTTCATGCTTTTGATATTGTGAAAGTTAAGCATATTGATGATTCATATTCTTTTGGTGTGATAGAAAACATTTCCCATATTACTGACGCTCAAAGTTTTTTGACAAGTTTTATATCCAGTGATTTTGGAGATGTTACTGTGGACGAGCCAACACTGAGAATTGGTATGAATTATGTGGAGGTATCCGTTTCATATAATAACAAGAACCTTTATACACCAGTACATAATAATGCTCCTGTTTATTTGGCTTCTGAAAACGAGATAACTATGGCACTTGGTTTGGATAAAATTCAAAATCCGCTTGTATGTGGAGCTTTAAAAATGTATGAGGGCACATCGGAAGAAATTACTCTTCCAGTAAATCTAAATTCTAAGTTTATTCTTGGATCAGAAGGTGCACATCTTAATATTTCGGGCATTTCAGGTTTGGCTTCAAAAACTTCATATGCTATGTTTTTACTGAAAGCTATTCAAGAACAATATTTGAGAATGCCTATAGATGATGAAGAAAGCGTTGCGTTTGTAATTTTTAATGTAAAAGGAAAAGATTTGATGGCTATTCACAGTCCTAATGATTTTAGTGAGGATGGAGAAGGAGAAAGGGACAGAGTTTATCAAGAATATACAGACCTAGAATTAAGTACAGAACCGTTTAAACAAGTTAAATATTTTATTCCCTATTCCAGTAACTCTTCTGCAAAGCAAGGTACATATTTACCTTACGAGGATATAGAAGAATATATTAAGGAAGGGAAACTTCTAAAATATAAATATTCATATGAGGATGACAAAGAAAGCCTCGAAATGTTATTTGCGGATATTGATGATCCCCAACAGACGATGGAAGCAATCATAAGCAAGATAATTGACAAAACTGATTCGGATTTCGGAAATGGGCAGGTAAATACATGGGAGGATTTTAGAGAGAAAGTAGACGAATTATCACAAAAATCGCAGACACAAGGGAGGGGATCGCAGCGTACATCTAATGAGATATCTGTTTTAAGTTGGCGTAAATTTAAGCGTATAGTCAATAAAGCTACAAAAAATGACGATATGTTTGCAAATCGTGCAGATATCAGTAGACATGAATGTCGGCTTGCCGATGCAATAAAGCATATTTCTAATAATGATGTTTATGTTATTGATGTTGCAAAGCTTCCAGAAGATAAGCAAGCATTTTTATTCGGTGATGCTGTTCGTACCATTTATAATCTTAAACTTGGAGAATATGACGGAGAGAATGGAATAAATCCACCATCTCGTATTATTGTTTTTATTGATGAATTGAATAAATATGCTTCCAAAGATACCCCAAAATCTTCCCCTATTTTAAGGGAGATACTGGATGTAACAGAGCGTGGACGCTCACTTGGAGTTGTTTTATTTGGAGCAGAACAGTTTCGTTCCAATATACATCAGAGAGTTACTGGAAACTGTTCCACACATGCTTATGGTAGAACAAATTCTATAGAAACATCAACGAAAGACTATGGAAGTTTACCAAGTACATATAAAAACATGCTTACACGTTTGGAACAAGGAGATTATCTTATTCAGAATCCTATTTTTCGATCATTGTTGAAAATTAGATTCCCAAAACCAATATACAAGCAATTTAAAAAGTGAGGTTCAGAATAATGAGAGAATACATTTTCGGTGCAAATATATTAGAAAATTTAACTACTGGAATGTATCAAGATTCGAAAGTTATATATCGTGAATACATCCAGAATGCTTGTGATCAGATTGATAAGGCTTATAATATGGGACTTTTGAAACTCAATGAGGGGCGTATTGATATATGGCTTGATGCCGAAAAGCGTACGGTTAGTATAGAAGATAATGCTACCGGAATAAGTGTTGCAGATTTTGAGAGAACGCTTGCAGACATTGCAAATTCGGATAAAAAACTTGGGGAAGATAAAGGATTTCGCGGTATAGGAAGACTTTGCGGACTTGCATATTGCAAGGAACTGATTTTTACTTCAACCGCTGCGGGAGAAGATGTAGTTTCCATTATGTGATGTGACGCTCTTAAAATGCGTGAGTTAATAAATGCAAGCGAAAATGGGAAAAAATATACTGCCAGTGAAGTGCTTCGGAATATTTATGTTTTTGATTATGAGAAAACTTCAGAAAAAGATTTGCATTGGTTTAAAGTAGAAATGGTTGGTATTAATAACGAAAATACAGATTTGCTTGATTTTGCGCAGATTAAGGAATATCTTTCCTTTGTTGCCCCAGTCCCATATCAAAATACTTTTATTTTTCGTACAGAAGTAGAGAAACATGCAAGATTGATTAGTTATCATATTGATGAATATATGATTGCTTTAAATGGTGAACCGATTTTTAAAAAGTATACGACCAATTTTAAAACCAGCAAAGGGGAAGATGAAGTTTTTAACATTGCTTTTAAGGAAATTTATGATTCTCATAATAACTTATTGGCATGGCTGTGGATTGGTGTATCTCGCTTTAAGGCAGTGATTTCCAGAGATTGTAAAATGCGTGGTATTCGCTTGCGCAAAGAGAATATTCAGATTGGCAGTGAGGATGCTTTGCAGAAACTGTTTAAAGAAGATAGAGGGCATCACTATTTTATTGGCGAAGTTTTTGCCGTTTCAAAAGATTTGATTCCTAATTCGCAACGCGACTATTTCAATGAAAATGCTACAAGGGTGGAATTTGAAAGAGAGATGCGCAGATATTTTAACAATGAACTTTCAAAAATTTATTATGAAGGTTCTGCCATTAACAGTGCATATAGCAAAATTGATAATTATGAAAAGAAACAGGCTGAATTACAAGAGAAAAGAGCACACGGAGATTTTATAGATACAAGTCATTTGGAAAATGCACTTGAGGAAGTAAAAAAAGCAGAAGAAGCAGCCCAAAAGGCAACCGATGAATTAGAAAAGAAAAAGCAGAAGGCAGAAAATAATCCGGATTCTGTGGTCAGTCAAGTGATTAAACGTATTGAAGAGAAAAGACAACAACCTGTAGAAAAACAGAAGCAGATTCAGAATGTGCAACAGCATTCTTTGGAACAACGGCGTGTAGATAGATTATCTGCTTATAATAAACGAGAGCGTAAGTTAATATCAAAAATATTTGGAATTATCGTAAAATCTACAGACGAGAAAACTGCAGAAATGATAATACAGAAAATAGAGGACGAGCTACAGTGAATCGTAAAGTGTTATTAATTGAGCCTAACTATAAGAATAAGTACCCTCTTATGGGCTTGATGAAAATTGCAACATATTATCGGCGGTGTAATGATGATGTGCGCTTTTTTAAAGGCGATTTAAAAAAATTTGCTGCTCAATTACTTTGTGAAGAATTTTATCAAGAGGTAAAGAATCCATTACTGGGAAAATATTTTCCCAAACTTGTTGAGTTTATAAAGGCAGGAAAATATGCTTCCCTTGACGGTATTCCAGATTTCAGAAACAGTGACTATGAAAAAATAATTAAAGACTACCGTAAAAGATATAAAAACAATGAATTTTCGCTATTTGATGTAGTGGGAGTAACAACATTGTTTACATTTTATTGGAAACAGACGATAGATACAATCAACTATGCAAAAAAGTTTTGTAAACCTAATGGGAAAATGCTTGTTGGTGGTATTGCATCCACTATATTGCCAGACTACATTCGTGCGGAAACAGGGATTGCCCCACATATAGGTCTGCTTGATAAGCCGGGGGATCTCGATGAAGGAAACTGTGATATTATAGACGAACTACCATTGGACTATTCAATTTTGGATGAAATTGATTATGAATATCCAGCGCATAATGCTTATTTTGGGTATATGACAAGAGGGTGCCCTCGCAATTGTGCGTTTTGTGCTGTAAAAACACTGGAGCCACAATATAAAAATTATGTTGGCATGAAGCACCAGATAGAATATGTTGATGAACATTTTGGTGCTCAAAAAGATTTGTTGTTAATGGACAATAATGTATTTGCTTCCAAATGCTTTGATCAGATAATTGATGAGATTAAGGAATGCGGTTTCGGAAAAGGTGCTACATATATACCGCCAAATGAATATGAATTTGCCCTAAAAAACCTGCGGAATGAATATAATCAAAGAGCATATATTAAGAAGATGGTAAAACTCTATGATAGAATTGCTGAAAAACTTCCAGAAGCCGAATCAGGAGAGTTTTATTTACAACGTGAAGAACGTGGGCTTCTTTATGCAGAAACAGCTCTGAGTAAAGAAATCTTTGCATTCGATGAAATTGCCCGTCCAATATATAATAAGCTTTTTCGCTGTTCCAAAAGGAAATGCTATATAGACTTTAATCAGGGGTTAGATGCAAGGCTGGCAACAAAGGAAAAAATGCAGAAGCTTTCGGAAATTAATATCCGCCCATTGCGTATAGCGTTTGATCATTATGCCCAAAGAGATGTTTACATTGAGGCTGTAACAAAAGCGGCTGAAAGTGGCATAATGGAATTATCAAACTATCTTCTTTATAATTTTGAGGATGAACCAAGTGAATTGTACTATCGGATGAAAATTAATGTTGATCTTTGTGAAAAGCTGGGGGTTACGATATACTCCTTTCCGATGAAGTATCATCCAATTAGTGATCCGGCATATTTTAAAAGTAGAGATTATTTAGGAAAACATTGGAATAGAAAATTCATTCGTGCAGTACAAGCGGTCTTGAACTCCACAAAAGGAAAAATTGGCAAAGGTGTTGATTTTTTTGAAGAGGCTTTTGGGTGTAACTTGGATGAATATTACAAGATTTTATGGATGCCTGAAACTTTTATTATATACAGGAGAAAATATGACCAAAATCTTAGAGAACGACTTGCTGAAAAATACACGGAACGTTCTGAGGAAGATTGTGATTTGGCAAATGAATGGTGGGACAAATTTCGTGCTCTTTCGGATGAAAAATTAGAAAGAGCTAAATCAATTATTTCCCTGAATAAATTTAAAGAGGAAGATTATGAGTGTACTGACCCGGAAATCCTTGAGATATTATCGTATTACAGGATAACGAGGGATATTGCAGAAGGAAATAATTAGGAGGTACTTTGTATGGCAGAAAGCCAAAATATTGAATGGAAAGAATCATGGCGCGACGAATATCTGAAATGGATATGCGGATTTGCTAATGCTCAAGGAGGCTGTATTTATATTGGTGTAGACGATGCGGGAAGAGTTATTGGCGTGCAGAATGGTAAAAGGCTCTTGGAAGAAATACCAAATAAGATTCAAACAAATTTGGGGTTTCTTGCAGATGTGAATCTGCTTTCAAAAAATAATTTGGAATATATTGAGATTATTGTAAGTCCCAGTAGTTATCCAGTTAGTTATAAAGGCGAATATCATTTTCGGAGTGGCAGCACGAAACAAGTTTTGCGGGGGACAGCTTTAACGGAATTTATATCCTCAAAAACTGGTATACGGTGGGAGGATTCTGTAATTGAAGGAGTAGCTGTAGAAGATTTAGATAAAGAAAGCTTTGATATTTTCCGCCGGGAAGCAGTCCGGAGCAAACGCATGACGAAAGATGATTTAAATATGAGCAACGCAGAACTTCTGGACAGTCTGGATTTGCTTAAAGATGGAAAACTTACCAGAGCTGCGGTGCTTCTTTTCCATCGGACACCACAAAAATGGATGTTTGGAACTTATACAAGAATCGGCAAATTTGGAAAAGGTTCTGATTTGCAGTATCAGGATGAAGTAATAGGATCGTTATTTATGCAAGCTGAACGTGTAATTGAATTGATTTATTTAAAATATTTAAAAGCTCCTATCACTTATGACAATTTAACAAGAGTAGAAACTTATCCTTTTCCAAAAGATGCAGTGCGGGAGGCGCTTTATAATGCACTTGTACATTCTCGTTGGAGTGCTGGAATACCTATACAGATTCGTATTGAAGATGATGCAATGTATATTAGTAATGAATGCGTATTTCCCTCCGATTGGACAATGGAATCCCTGTTACAAAGGCATCAATCCCGACCATATAATCCAAAAATTGCGAGGGCGTTTTTCAGAGCCGGTTATATTGAAAGCTGGGGGCGAGGGATCCAAAAAATATTTGAGGTGTGTAACGAATACGGAGCTTTACAACCGGAATATGTGGTACATTCAGAAGATATTATGCTAAAGCTGGCTGCTGTTTCAACAACTGATAAGCACGTTTTAAAGCTGGATTCTAAAGCGGAGAATACAGCTTTGAAAATGAAAATCGTTGAATATTTACAAAATCAACCGACAGCAACTCAAAAAGAATTGCAGGAAGCTTTAAACGAAACAAGGACACATATACAAAAAATTGTTAAGGAATTGGTGGGTGAGGGAAAAATAGAACGTAAAGGTGGGAAACGATTTGGATATTGGGAAGTAAAAAAATAGAATTTCTCCAAAGCTGTTCTAAAGCTCCATTTCAGCTTTGGAACAGCTTTGGTAATGTTTAAAGAAAATATTCAGGTAGTTTTATAATAATATTATTTTGCTGATATGGGGCTGTTGCATTATCGTTAGCTCCTTTGGATAAAGAATTTTACCACGGTTCTAATGAATCTTCCGCATCTATCCATATCTGCATACAACCATCAAGATATAGTGTTGCATATTTAAGAGAATTATCTATCGCCAAAGCATTTAAGGCACATTCGGAACATGGCGTTGTATTTAATCCTTCTTCCGCTTTTTCGCAGTCTATCCGTAGAATATATCCGTCAAAAGTGGTTACGTCAATACAGTTATAGAGCATATTATATGTTGCATGAATAAACCTCATATTTTTTCGTCCTTTCTTCTTGTGTTTTGGAGAAATTTGTGAAAGCATTCTAATCAGTTCTTCCTGTCCTGTTCATTTCATGTTATAATTCTTGATAAGAAAAACTCGTGTAGCAAGTTTTTCTTATATGTTACAGGTTTTTCTTTCCCTTATTTTTGCCCTTATG
>VSNQ01000016.1 GCA_009774395.1 Lachnospiraceae bacterium | reverse complement strand
ATCACCTCATAAGTAGTATACCACATTTAGATAATTTTAGCTACATATAACGCAATTATTTAATGCGTTTACTATACCACCCCCAAAAAACATTTCCCAACGCAACTGATGATATAAATGTAACAGTTCAGCCTAGGACTTTGCATTTACTGCAAAGTCCGTGAAATAGCGTAGTGGCAAAGATGCATCAAGCCACCACGAAGTGGTTTTGCATGGCTTGATGCCTGTAACAGGAAGCCAAAGGCTGAACTGTTACATATAAATAGTAAAAAATAGAAAAAGTAGTTGACAATTAAATAGAAATTATGTATAATAATTAAGTCTGATACAGATATATGCGATAGTGGCGTAGTTGGTAACGCGCGACCTTGCCAAGGTCGAGACCGCGGGTTCGAGCCCCGTCTATCGCTTTTTTCATGGAATAAAATATGCTTATGTCGCAGCGGGTATATACTCGCTATTCGCTCTCTCAATAACACCCGCAAGTTTAAGATTATCTTGGATTTGCGGGTTCCTTTTTATGCACACAGGCACGTAAGGAACTTAGCAGCTTGCACGTGTCTGGTACAGTGAGTAGGGAAAGATGGCTCTTCCTTACTCCGTTGCACACACCGATGCAGAGAAAATATGCCATTGCATGGTGCATTGGTAGCGCGGAGTAGGGAGATGAATCTTTTCTACTCGATTATGTACACAGGCATTCGACGGAAGAATGTCAGCATAGCTGATAAGTGTCCGGTGCGCGAGTAAGGTCTTTACTCGAATGCATAGGCCGATACAGAGAAAATATATCGCAAAAGCGGTGCACGGAAGGTACATTGAGCTGGAATGAAGGTCTTTTTCCTTCTCAGTGATGAGCAGTTTCGTATAGAGGAAACAAACTATATGAGCAATAAGAAAGGTAAAAAGGTATTAAAATATGAGTATCGGGATTTTTGATTCAGGGATTGGCGGGGTGACGCTGCTGCATCAGGCAATGATAACGCTTCCGCAGGAAAAATACATATTTTATGCAGATGTCGATCATGTGCCATATGGGACAAAAAGTAGTCAGCAAGTGCTTGGCTTTGTTGATGAGGTTATGCAATTTATGATACAACATAACTGCAAAGCAGTTGTAATTGCCTGTAATACAGCGACTTCTGTGGCGGCGGAGGAGATGCGCAGAAAATACAGTATACCGATTATTGGTATTGAGCCGGCAGTAAAACCAGCAGTGCAGGAGAGCGGCGGAAGGCGTGTACTGGTGGTAGCGACACCACTTGCCGTGCAGGAAAAAAAATTAAAAAATTTAGTTAAGCGTGTAGACGAATCGCATTTAGTAGATATGCTGGCGCTGCCGAAACTTGTGGAATTTGCCGAACGGGGGGAGTTTGCATCGGAGATGGTACGCCAATATTTGGAAGAATTGCTTTCTTCGTATGACTTGGACAAGTATGGAGAACTGGTGCTGGGTTGTACGCATTTTAATTATTTTAAAGATACTTTCCGCAAATTACTGCCAGATCAGGTAAAAATATTAGATGGCAGCGCGGGAACGATTCGCCAGCTTGCCCGTGTGCTTGGAGAGCGGGGGGCATTGGAAGAAGCGCCGCCTTGCAAAATGGATAATACACCAGCAGTACAGTATTTTTTGTCTGGCAGAGAACTTGTAAATCCAGAGGACTTAGAAAGGATGCAGCGCCTTCATCAACGGCTGGAGGAGATGCGCCATATTTTGTAGGTAGATATAGTTTGGCAAGTATTAAGGAACTGTAGAAAAATAAGTGACACATCTTGCTTGTCTATTTCTCCAATCTTGCAGGAGAAAAAGCCTCGCCGTAGCCCGCTGCGCCTACGTTTTTTCTCCTACAATCTTGAAGAAATATCCTGCGCAATCGGAGCACTTATTTTCCTACAATTCCTAAGTATAGACAGGAGCAGAAATGGAAAATTTAATTTTTAGTATGAATGCCACAATCCCAATATTTCTTGTAATGGTGGCAGGATATGTATTTCGGCAGATAAAGCTGGTGGACGGGGAATTTGTGAAAACATTAAATTCCTTTAATTATAAGGTAACGCTTCCAGTGCTGCTGGTCGTGGATATTGCGGAAGCGGATTTTTATGCTGTGTGGGATACAAAATTTGTGTTATTTTGCTTTGGTGTCACACTGTTTTGCATTTTGATGATTGCAGTGGGCAGCGCATTTTTTATAAAAGATAAATCCATTCAAGGCGAATTTATACAGGCGTCTTATCGGGGAAGCGCAGCAGTGCTTGGCGTGGCGTTTATGCAGAATATTTACGGCACCAGTGCGATTGCGCCGTTAATGATACTGGCAACCGTACCGCTGTACAATGTCGCTGCTGTTATGATATTGTCATTTACAGCACCACAGGGCGGCGGACTGGATAAGGAACATTTCAAGAAATCTCTAAAAGGAATTGCGACAAATCCCATTATTCTTGGTATATTCTTTGGGCTGATAATTTCTGTAGCACGCATAAAACTTCCTGTAATTGCAAGCAAGACATTACATAATCTTGCGCAGCTTGCGACGCCCTTGGCACTGATTGGACTGGGTGCTGGGTTTGAGGGGCGCAAAGCACTGGCAAAAATAAAACCTACAATAGCAAGTTCTCTTATCAAGCTTTTTGTTATGCCGGCAGTATTTCTTCCAGCCGCCGCATCGCTGGGGTTTCGCAATGAAAAGATGGTGGCGATTCTAATAATGCTTGGTGCGCCTACGACAGCAAGCTGTTATATTATGTGCAAAAATATGGGGCATGAAGGCATACTCTCTTCAAGCTGTGTCGTTTCAACAACTTTTTTCAGCGCTGTGTTTATCACAATATGGCTGTATCTGTTGAAATCGTATGGATTAATTTAAAGAGAGGTTGAATTAAAAAGTATTTGAGTCAAAAAAGAATCTGAATGAAAAAGAATTTGAATCAAAAAGAATTTGAATCCAATCTATTTTGATTCAAATATGTGAGGCAGGTATTATGAATGAGCAAAAAGCTTTTACAATTATGATGAAAGATATTGAAGTAATGCGGGTTGATTTTGCGGCTCTAATCTATGAAGTAATCAATGAAAAGTACATTCCTTATCCTATAAAGGGGAAATTGCAGCCATTGATAAACCCTGCAAATATGAAATCAGCGTTTGATATGACGCAGTTTGTTATTGCAGCAAGAAAAAATGAGGAGGCAATTGTAAGCTGGCTGGCAAACCGCGTTTTGCTTCTAAGTCGTGCGAATGCAAAATGGATTTATAATTTATTTCATTTTGAACAGGTTGGAACTGACGAACAGCGCGTGAAAATTGCAATGACTTGCAGGGCGGTATCGGTGTTAGACCCTTATTGGCTGAAATTTGATGATGACAAAGAGATAACATGGAGCAAAGTGGATGTAAAGCAGAATCCGCTCAATGAAATTGTGGCGCAGGTTGCATTGCATGGAAAGTCCTTAACGCTGCAAGGCTCTATGATAACGCCGGAACTAACAACAAACGGAGCATACGCAAAAGCATGGCGGCGTCATGCAGACAACCAGTTATGGCTGTATAAATTGGGAGCAAACGGCAATACAGAATCTAAAATAGAAGTGATGTGTTCTAATCTGCTGGATAAAATGAATGTAGAACACGTCCACTATAAAGCAGGGCAGGATGAAGAAAAGTATGTTTGTATGTGCCCTTGTATGACAACGGAAAGTAAAGCAATACTAACAGGAATGGAATTTATTTCCTATTGTAATGTAAATGGAAAGGATCCTGACACAGAGATTTTTGCACTGGATAAGGAAAGCATTTATAAAATGTGGATTGTTGACTTCTTAATTAGTAATCGTGACCGGCATGGGCAGAACTGGGGATTTTTCTACGATACGGATACAATGGAGATTTTGGGCTGCCACCCGCTGTTTGACCACAATAATGCCTTTGATATTGATTTTATGCGCAATATGGATGCCCCTTATCAATTCGGCGATATCACTATGAAACAGGCTGCACTAAAGGCAATGAAAGAAGTTGACTTTCACTTTACTGCACCAATAACAAGGGAGGATTTTATCACAGACCGCCAATACAACAGCTTTCGGAAAAGAGCGGAAGTTCTTGGGTTGGAAATGGAGCAGGTCGTGGAGAATTACAAATCCTGATATAAATATGCGTGTAATTGTGGTATTCTAGTAGTAGTATAAATGGGATTATGCGAATGCTGTCCCTCAAGGAGAACTTTAATGGAACAAGAAAAATTACTTTTTTATAATGAATACGAAGAATTTTATGAAATGGCAGAAACGTCTATTGCCTTTCAAAGATTTTGTTTTGATTCGTTTGGACAGGACTTTTCACAAGATGGATTTAGTGACATTGAGCAAATAGATATGATATTACCGTATATTCCGACTACAGGAGATGTTCATATATTGGATATTGGTTGTGGAAATGGAAAAATGTTGGGATATTTACAAAAAAAGACGGGCGCATTTATTCATGGCTTTGACTATTCCCAAAAAGCAATTACAAATGCTTGGTCGCAATTTACCCAGAACGCAGACTTTAAGCAGGGGATAATAGGTGAAATCGAGTATCCAAACAATTCTTTTGATGTGGTTGTATCTATGGATACTATGTACTTTTCGAAAGATATGAGTGCTTTTGTAGGTCAAATAAAGAGATGGCTAAAACCTGATGGCACTTTGTTTGTAGGTTATCAGGAGGGTGAGTTGGTTCCAAGGACAATTGATGAATATACTACAGAACTGGCTAAAGCCTTGAAAAATAATGGAATGAATTTTGAGGTAAGAAATATTACAAAACAAACCTATGAGTTATTGAAAAAGAAAAGAGAGGTTGCAATGATTCATAAAGCCGAGTTTGAAAACGAGGGGCATAAACAATGGTTTGATATGCTGATGCTGCAAACGGAGTGGGTTGAGAAACCATATCAACAATTTGAAAAAGTGATGGCTAGGTATATTTATATAGCAAGAAAAAATTGTTAAATATGTGCTAAAAAAGAAATAGAATATCCGCCTATTTTTAGAATTAAGATGAAGGATATTATATTTTTATAACGGATAAATTTGTACAGGCTTTAACAGAAAATCATTTGGTTGGATATGAAATAATGAAAATATAGAATTCTGAAGAATAGAATGTGGGCTTTCTATCATACATTAATTGAACGGAGTAAAAGATGCAGGTTACAGATAGAAAGTGTGTTAATGAAAGGAAGAACAACAGAATTGAATTTTTGTTGATTGATTAAGAAGTGGAGTATAGGGGATTGAAACAATATTTTAACAGTACAATGTATTTACTGTATCATATGTATGATTATGGTAAGAATAACGAACATGAGGAAATTAAGACATTAGGTATATATAGCACGGAACAACAAGCGATGGAAGCCGTAGAACGATATTATCGGTTAGAGGGATTTAGAAGATTTCCAAAAGAGTGTTTTTGTATTGATAAATATAGGGTGAATGTTGATACGAATTGGCGTGAGGGATTTGTAAGTACTGACGATTTGGATAGGGACTTTGAAACTTTGACGGTTTGCTTTAATGAATGGTTGTGTAATAACCAAAATCCTCATGAATCATGGAAGAATAAAGAATACTATAACGCGCTTTGTGATGTGAATACAGTGATATATAAAATGAATGATATAACGGAACTTGCAGAATATATTCAGAGTGTTTGGATGAAAAGGTTTCCTGATAGAAGTAAAAGCTTTGATGAATATATAGAAATCGCAAACAAAATTATATTAATAGGATTTTATAAGTTATATGATTGATTTACTATCCTACATAACGCCAGAATTTACCATATTGCACTGGTTAAACGGATATGGCGTCATGTAGCCAGGTGTTACTTTTCACACCCACGCCAAAGTAGTGGGAATTATGCGCCAAAATGCTTGCACTTTAGCGTTTTGTGTACATCAATTGTTGCAATTCACACCGAATGTTCGTAAATTGTTGCAAAATCTGGCGTTGGTGTGAATTGTAACAGTCAGGTTACTCGGAAAGTCCGCTTATGCAATATGGGCTGTGCAGAAATTGGAAAATCTTAACGTTTTTCAGTATAAGTAGTATAAATTATTTACTCTGTGCGCTTGGAATACAGTCGGTTTCTAATCAAAGTTCCAACCACACAGAGTATTCATTTCAGCAGTTTTTTGTAATCATAGTTTCATATATTTAGAGCATACAATCGAAGCTTTGCTGTAATCATCTTGGTATCATTATCCAGAAATAACTTTGCATCGTTTCTTATAACAAGCAATGCCGTATTTGCGGATGGTTGTCATACCCTCATCAAGCAATGCGTCTTCATAATTTCTGTTTTGAATCTGTTGGAGAGCTTTTTTACAAGCTTCATCAAAAGCAGCGTTTTCCGCATATTTTAGTTCAATAATAATTCCGATTTCTTTATCGTCAATTTCTATACTGATATCACTGTAGCCATCTCCTGCTTCGGCATTGGATTTCACTTTCCAGTGATTTATGCCTGCAAATAAACCCAGCAAGATTCCATGATAAAAATTTTCTTTCATTTCTTTTTTGGTATTGGTATCGCGGATGCTGATAGTTTTGCGCAGGTAAGATGTAAAGCCTTTTTCAATGGCATCTGTATTGTTATCTTCAAACGCCCTGTAAAAGTCTTCCAGTGCCTTTCTATCTTTTTGGGTTTCTGTTTCAAACCATTCCTGTATTTGTTCTTCAAATATCCACTGTATTTCTTTATTTGGAATCACAAGTTCTGTGTAATCTTCCGTCTGTCTAGCGCTTTGCGTTAGATAGCCAGTTGTAAAAAGGACGCTCCATAAATTGCTGATTTTGGAATCTAAATCTCTGTAAGTTAATTCCTGATGTATTTTCTTTTTTATGCTTTTACCATTAATTAATTGTTCAATTTCGCCCTTTGTCGTGCTGTCTGCTTTATCGATAAATTTTCGAATAATATTGTTGCTGCTGGTATTGACCCAATAATTCTGCGGACGTATGGAAGAATCCATCCTTAATGCATGGCAGTAACTTACGACGTCCCAAGGGCAGTAAATATCCAGATCGCCAAAGTGATAGCCGTTGTACCATTCTTTTATCATTGTATATTTATCCATAAAATCATAGTATGCAAGCAGCGCTTGCACTTCATTATCTGTAAAACCAAAATATTCTTTGTATTGAACATCTTTTATGGTATATACGCTAAAGTTATTAAGTCCGGTAAAAATACTTTCTTTTGAGATTCTTAGGCATCCTGTTAGAAACGCAAGATATAAACAATTATTGGTTTTAAACGCATTACCAAAGAGGGCACGAATCAGCTCTACCATTGCGTCATAATATCCGGACTGATATGCCTTATCCAGCGGCACATCATATTCATCAATGAGGATAACAATATTTTGGTTATAATGTTTTTGCAATAGCTGTGACAGGATTAGCAAGCTATCTTTTAAAAGTTCATCAGACATTGTATAAATGCCAGTATTATCAATATTAATCAGTGCTTTGTAACGATTGCGTTCGATTTCTGTTAGTTGTTCGCTTTGTAATAAAAACTGGAAATGCATTGCCGCATTACCAATAATACGGCGAAGCATTTCCCTTGCTTCCACAAAATTTTCGCCAGTTGCACCTTTTAGGGTAATAGAAATTACTGGATATTTCCCCATATATTGTGCACAAAGCTCTTTTTCTTTTGAAATTTCAAGACCTTCAAAAATACTGCTGTCTGTTCCAATTTCAAAAAAGTATTTTAACATACTCATATTTAGGGTTTTTCCAAAACGTCTTGGCCGCGTAAAAAGATTTATTTTTCCAAAATGTTCTAAAAGTTCCTTGATAAGACCAGTTTTATCAATATAGTAGAAACCTTGTTTTCGCATTTCGTTGAAGTCTTCTATACCCATTGGAAGTTTTGCTTTTACTGCCATAATCTGCCTCCCTTCTGCAAAATACATTCTGCCGAACATATCGAAGTCATATATACCCTAAATCCATCATAGACAGATTCAATGTTTGTCACTAGTATATCACATATAGAAAGGAAAAGTGAATCAAATTTATACTAAGTGCTGCATTTTTTGTGGTAGAAGAAAACAGAAATTAGCATAGCAATTGTCCAGCCGACCGGCCACGCGCACCAGATGCCCATTGCTCTTTTGGTTAAATCGGATAAAAAGAAGGCAAATAGCACACGCAGAATTAAATCGGTAAATGTAGCAGCCATAAACTGACGCATTGCGCTGATACCCCGCAGAATGCCATCTGCAACTAATTTCGCAGATACGACAAAATAAAATGGGGATAGTATCCACAAAAATTGTCTGCCTGTTGTTAATGCATCACCCGATTTTTTTTCCATAAATAAAAGGAGCAAGTATCTGCCAAAGAAAAGATAAAGAATGCAAAATGGAATACACAGACACCATACCATTTTAAGTCCTGCAAAAAACCCTTCTTTTATCCGTTTGTATTGTTGAGCGCCGAGATTTTGTGCTGTATAATTGGAAATGCCATTACCGATTGTTGTGAAAGAGGTAATAACCAAATTGTTTAATTTGACTGCAGCAGAATATCCTGCCATAACCGAAGCCCCAAATCCGTTGATAACACTTTGAATCAGGATATTTCCTATGGAGATAAAGCTTTGCTGTAAAATGCTTGGTATAGCAATAACAGCAATTTTCTTTAGGAGTCTGCAATCAAATAATGCTATTTTTCCCTGATATGGAATCCTTTTCAATCTTATCCATATTGCGGTAACTGCCAGAATGCAGCTTACGCCCTGACATAGAAAAGTGGCCCATGCCACGCCTGCGATTCCCATATGAAATGCTTTTACAAATAAAATATCGACAGCAATATTCGATGTGGAGGATACTGCAAGAAAATAAAAGGGTGTCTTGGAATCTCCCAAAGCAGAAAAAATTCCCGTTGCGATATTGTAAAAAAATACAAACGGAAGTCCCCATATGTAAATATCAAGATACAATTTTGAATCTGAAAACACTTCACTTGGTGTGCGGATAAGATGAAGCAGCGGATTACAGCCTAAGATTCCTATAAGCATTAGCGCAGTGCAGATAATACCACTGAAAATGCACGCTGTGGAAACAGCAGTTTTGAGTTTATTATATTCTTTTGCGCCGAATAATTGAGAAACAACGATAGAACATCCCATATTACATCCAAATGCGAATGCAATAAAAATCAATGTGATTTCATAACTGTTTCCTACAGCAGCCAGCGCATTTTCACTAATAAATTTGCCGGCAACAAGACTGTCTGCAATATTATAAAGCTGCTGAAATACAATACTGCCAAATAGAGGAAGGCAGAACTTCCATAATACTGTTTCGGGTTTTCCGACTGTTAAATCTTTGTTCATAGAATCAGATCCTTTCTGTATTTTCTTTTATTACAGTTTCCCATTGTTTATAGAGCTGCAAATATTACATATACTTAGGAACTGTTAATAAATAACTTTTAAATAACGCGTAGGATTTTTCTTCGAGAGTGCCACTCAAAAATCAAGCGCATAGCGGGCTATGTAATTGATTTTTGAGTGGTGCTATCGGAGAAAAAGACAAGCAGTATTAAAAGTTATTTTTGAATAGTTCCTTACGAACGATTAGATTTTCCTCTCTGCACAGCACGTATTATCCGCTTATGCAGTAGGGGCCGTGCAGAAATTGGAAAATCTTAACGGTCGTCAGTATACCTTTACATAGTTCTGTGGAAGTATTATAATTCATTTCAAAGAATGTGAAAAATATATATGTTGTATTGGAGGTATACAAAAAATATATGGATATAAATTTCGAATACTACAAGATTTTTTATTATGTGGCAAAGTATGAAAATATCACAAAAGCTGCTGCGGCGCTTGGGCGTAATCAGCCAAATGTGACACGTGTAATAAAGCTGCTGGAATCGCAGCTAGGAAATCAATTATTTGTTCGGGAAGCAAGAGGACTTAGCTTAACAGAAAAAGGCGAACTGCTTTATTCTCATGTAGAGATAGCGTGCAGACATCTGTTAAATGCGCAGGAGGAAATCGGTAGACAGAGTTCTCTAAGCTGTGGGAAGGTTGAAATAGGAGCAACGGAAACAGCACTGCATTTATTTTTGTTAGATGCACTTCATCGTTTCCGATTAGAATATCCTGAAATCAAGATAAAAATTCACAATCATTCAACACCAGAAACGATAAGATATCTGTTTAATGGGAAATTAGATTTTGCAGTTATAACAAGTCCTTTTGAATTGCCGCAGACGGCGTCATGCAGCAAGATAATGGATTATAACGAAATTCTTGTAGGCGGAACGCAATATATAGATTTGTGCAAAAACACGCTGGAATTAAAAAATATTAAGAATTATCCTTTGATTGGTCTGGGCAGGGGGAGTGCAACTTACCATTTATACAAAGACTTTTTTATAGAAAATGGCGTAGATTATGAACTGGATATGGAAGTTGCGACTTCTGACCTTATGCTGCCGTTAATAGAAAATAACTTTGGCATTGGGTTTGCCGCCAAAAAACTTGCAATGCCGCTGTTTGCGGAAAAGAAGTTGGTGCATATACCAATTGACTGTCAAATTCCAGTGCGCTCTATACAAATTGTGTCAGATAACAAACGGGGTAAAAGCCTTGCGGCAGATACGCTATATAAATATTTGAAAAGAGAAAAGGTTTGATAAAAATAGAATTAGAAAACGTTATAAAAACGATTGCATTTTAAACTACACTATGTTATGATAGTTACAGCTACACTATGTTAATATAAAAAGGAGAAGGATATGGCACAGCAAATTTCGGAATCAGAATTGGTATTAATGAAAATTATCTGGAAGAATGGAGGGGCAGCGTTGTACTCTTATATTATGGAAGAATTAGAAAAAGATAAGAAAGAATGGAAAAACAATACAGTGCTTACGCTGCTTTCTAGGCTGGTAGAAAAAAAGTTCTTAAAAGTTAAGAAAATTGGCAGACGAAATGAATATGTGGCGACAGTAACGGAGGCAGAATACCAGACCACGCAGACGCATAGTTTCCTGAATAAGGTATATGGCGGAAATGTAAAAAATTTAGTGTCAACATTATTGCAGCAGGATATTCTTTCCGCAGAGGAACTCAAAGAGATTGAAGCATTTTGGAGAGAAGAAAATGAGTGAGTTTATGAAAATCGTATTGTCACTGTCGATTTCTGGTGCGCTTTTGATGCTTGTTGTTTTGGGGTTGAAACAGATATATAAAAATAAATTCAGCAAGCGCTGGCAGTATTATATCTGGATAATTGTTGTGCTGCGGTTTTTGATTCCTTTTACACCTGGCACAATAAATATCAGAAGTCTGTTTGAAAGGGTTTGCACAACAGTTTCGACTAGAATGGAGGAAAGTCTGGAAAGTCCAGAAGGTCTGCTAAGCCCAAAGATACCTGCTGTAATCAATATGAATAACAAGGAATCAAATCAGCCGCAGCTTCCAACAGATGAAGATGAAAATATAACAATAAATACTGTAGTACAGAAACCGTATAATATATATGCCTATCTGTTTTTGGGGTGGTCAGCATTGGCTTTGGTGCTCTTGGTGCGCAAGATAACGATTTATCAAGGATTTATTCAATATATTAAAGCAGGCAATACAGAGGTATCCGATATTAAAATCTTAAATCTTTTATCAGAATGTCAAGAAAAACAAAATATTAAGATAAGGGTGGAATTATACCATAATGCATTGATTGCATCGCCAATGCTGATTGGTTTTTTCCGTCCAAGTATTGTGCTGCCTGATTGTGAATTGGAGGAAAAAGCGTTAACCTATATTTTTATGCATGAATTAAGCCATTACCAACAGCGCGATATGTTTTATAAATGGCTGATACAGATTGTAGTTTGCATTCATTGGTTTAATCCTTTTGTTTATTTGCTGGAAAAAGAGGTAAATAAAGCGTGTGAACTGTCATGTGATGAGGCAGTGATTCTGCTGTTTAACGAAAGCGTACCGCGTGAGTATGGAGATACGCTGCTCTTATTTTTAAGGTCGAATAATCTTTATAAAGCTTCTTTAGGGTCTATAACATTGACCGAGGGAGCAGAGCAATTAAAAGAAAGGCTAGGTGCAATTATGAATTTTAAAAGGAAAACAAAAACAATTCGAGTTTTAACAGGGATTACGACAATTAGCATTATTTTAGGAGCAGCTTTTGTGAGTGTTTATCCAGTGTCTGCCGCTGCTCAATTTAACACTGCAAAAACCGATTTTGTGAGAAGAAATTCTGAGAGAAATAATTCCATAAGAAATAATTTTATGGGATTTGTTAAGTATCAGATGCCAGCCCAGATGAACAGCGAAACGGGTACTTATATCTATGATCAAGAGTTGGAATCCGGCTGGTATCAGGAAGACGATAACTATAATTATAACTATGACTATAATTACAACTATGACTATAATTATAACTATGACTATAATTACAACTATGACTATAATTATAACTATAATTACAACTATGATTATAAGGATGACAAGGATTTTTTGCAAATGTATGGAGCATATGGTATTGAGAAGCATGGAAAGTCAATTTATTATCAAGGCGCGTTAGTAAATATTTTTCTGGATCATCGACAGGATAGTTCTTTCTATCGGCTTGATATGAATCCCCAAGGAACAGTAAATATTCAGATAATTCATGATAAAGAGGGCAAAATTTCAGGCGTTTCCTATATGACAGAGGAAGAAGTGGCAAAGCTAATGGGAGAACTTTACGGCAATGAGGAAATACCTGCTATTAATACAAAAGAATGGGATTGTTCGGCATTTTCGGCGGTTGAAGTATCTTATCAAACAGATCATATTTATATTTTCCCAAGCGCAACAGACAAGGTTATTTTGAAAGAATACTTGACAGAAGATCAATCCAATTATTATGCTAGTGCAGAAACGAAAAATAATACACTTACAATTCGCTCTGGTGACAGACCAACAGTAAATTATAAATCCTATATTGAACTTTATCTGCCGAATGCTGTCCTAAACAATATTCAGGTGGAAACCATTAGCGGAGCAATTACGATAGAAAATTATACAGGGGTGCTTTCTTTGTCGTCGATAAGCGGAGCAATTGTTATTTGTGATTCCAGTATTGCAGGAAATATCAAGACGATTTCAGGCGGGATTGATATTTCTGATACAAATATTGCAGGGAATATTAATACCGTTTCGGGTAAGATTGAATGTTATCCAGAAGGGTTGATAGGAGATTTATATATACAATCAAGCAGTGGGAGAATAGAAGCTGTTTTTCCTGAGGAGGTCAGTTATTACCTAAAAGCGAAAACCACCACCGGAAAAATTAGCAGCAGCTATTTTCAGCCACATTCTGAAAAGAAAAAGGAATTTTCAACATCGATCGGCAGCAATCCAAAGTTTACAGTTGGGCTGGAAACCGTTTCGGGAGGGATAGAAATGGAATAAGTTAACCTGTTTTGCTAGTAAAGCTTCAATTTATTATAACGACCCATTCTCCATATATTTTAAATTCCATCTCAAATGCCAAGGTGTATGATTTGGAGAACTGTATAGAACTAGAAGATTTATACGCATATTCTTCGGAGGATCTGGCAGAGGGATATTTTGGTGTGGATGAATATTCAGAACAATTAAAACAAAAAGTTGAAAGATATCAATATCTGAAAGAAAAACCGGATATAACAGAGATAGAACGTGCGGAGAGAGCCAGACTTAGAAGCGAATTTCGGAATATTCCCAAGGGACTGTCCCAGGAGATAACGGAACTATTTTATGATTTGGAAGGTAAACAATTATGATAAAGATGGAACGGAAAAGAACTGAAAAAGCAGACCTCAAAAGAAAATGGAAGCTACAATATTAAGAAGGACACTAAGAAAAGAACTTTCTGAGTTTAAGGAATATGTCCGTGAATATAAGGAGGCTGAAGATGAAGAAAAAGAGGATTTAAAGTATCTTATACAGCAGCGATTAAGCGATAGTTCACCGTTTGCTGCATTTAAAAGATGGCTGATTAGGGATAACAAGGAAGCGTTTCCAGAATGAATAGTGTACATAGATTATGATGCTCGAACGATATAGTAAGACTTGCCACTCGTGAATATAATGAAATTTTGGAGATACAGTAATATATAAAATAGTATACCTTCGCAGCAACGATAACGAATAAGGTCAAAAATTTATCAAAAGAATTAAGTAAAATAAAGGACCGTCGGAAACTACAATTTTCTTGTAATATATAATTGTGATATTAATAAGCCGCAATGATATATTAAGAAAGTTGTATTGTTTCCGAAAGCCCTTTTTTTATGTCTATTTTAATATACTGAATGGCAAATAGATTTGCCGTAAATAATCAAAACAGTATATTATTAATATTCTATATAGTTAAAAAATCTAAAAAGCATACAAAAAGCACAAAATAACCAAAAATAAAGCACAAAAATGCCAAAAAAACATTACTTTATTCCAAATCCATTGTCACACGGAAATATATCGTTATAATGGAGTGTAGGCATTGCTTGTCGAAAGCGGCGTTCCGCATCAAACGCTGTAATTGCAAAGGATTTTGTTTTGGCAGCAAAAAATGCCTGTTTTGTCGCAGCTTGGCTAAAATATAAGAACAACAATGAATGCGCTGAAATATTGCACATCAGCGCACAAAAATCAACAATTATGCTCAATAAGCTGTTATTAGTGCACGAATAATGGCTCTCAAAGTACTCTTTATAAAAAACAGTCAGGCTGCGGCATTACAAAAATGGAACAGTTCCCCAAACGGGGATGGATTCCAAAAACCAGCAGGCAATCATTCACTTTTGTTGAAGATTGCATGAGCAAAGTTACAGTTCAGTAGAGATGAAATGTAATACAGCAAAAAGGAGGTTATGAAAAATGTTGAAACGAAAACTGTTGAAACAGGCACTGCCAATTTTGTTGAGTGCGGCAATGATATTCCAATCCATGCCGGCAACCGCATTGGCAGCGGAAAGGACTGAAACAACAGAAGCCGTCAAGGGGGAAGAAAGTTCTCAAAACGGGCAGCAGGGCACAGATCAGGAAGAAGCAGCAGATCAAGACAAAACCCCATCAGACAGTGGGAATCAGAATCGTTCTCAGGTGGAAGGCAGCAGTCAGGATAACGCCCAGTCAGAAGAACCCATAGCAGACAATTCTTCACCAGAAAAGCTCCAACCCGAAGACGGGAATTATGGCGGTGATAAACAGGAATCCGAGAATCCGGATAATACCCAAACAGACAATAGACAAGATAAAGAAAACGCGGATCAAGAGAATCCAGACACTACCCAAACAGACAATAGACAGGATAAAGAAGAACTGGATAATACACAAACAGATGATAAACAGGAATCCGGAAATCCGGATAAGACCCAAACAGATAAGGAGCAAACAGATAATCAACAGGAAGCCGAAAATCCGGATAAGACCCAAACAGATAAGGAGCAAACAGATAATCAACAGGAATCCGAGAATCCAGACACTGCTCAGACAGACAATTTACAGTCCGAAAGCGTCCAGCCCGATAATATTTCGGAAACGGAAACAGCGACAGACGGAGAAGTCAGTGAAAATAACGCTGGTGAAAATAAGCTGTTGACAGAGCTTGTTATTGACGAAAACCTGTTAAGAGATGTTGTGAATAATATTAGTAATCCCGATCGTGAGCGTTTTAAGTATAACGAGGAAAACAATAGCATCGAAACAACCTATCTAGAGGAGGCACAAGAGGGCATTGACGATATCTTTGCACCCGTGATTCAAAATTTAAAAACATCGCCCAATAGTTCTCAAGGCATCACCATTAAAGTAGATGGTGCTCCGATCAACGCTCTGCGCGATAAACTGGATTATAAATGGCGCAGACAAAAGGCAGATGGCAGCGGTTATGAAGATATTGACAAGGCGCCAGTAAATGCAGGCAGCTATCAGCTTATTTTTTTCCTTGAAAAAGAAGAAGGATTGTGTCAGGCAGCACAGGCAGAGCCGATTACGCTGGTGATTCAGCCCAAGGAGTTAAAGGTAGACCTAAAACTGAATGCAAACGGCAAGAAGGAAGTTGCGCCGGGCACAACCCTAAAGGCGTTCAAAGAAGATTTAATTGCTGAATTTGCACTTGCAAGCAAGGACGATAAGGAATACAAGGATATTTTTGTAGAAACGCCGGTAATTACGGTAAAGGTAGCCGACAAGAAATTCGACGACCCAGAGTCAAAACCGTTAGAGGGCGAAGATGTTCTATTTTTAAATGGAACAGATTACTGTATGACATTCCAGGCAGCGTTAAAGGCAGAGAAGAAAAACAATTATGTATTAAAAATGGATTTTAATATTGTGGATATTGTGGTTTCTGACTGCACGAAAACAACAGTTCTTGTTACCAATAACGCACTTGCAGAAGGGAAAGAGATTTCCACTGTTTATGCAGACAAAGCAATTAGCTTTAAGGAATTGGTTGCGCCGCATATTACGGCAAAAGTAGTGGAAGCAGGCAGCGAGGAAGATTTGGAGAAAACGCCGATTGAGGATAAACTCGAAAATCTCGAACCTGTCTGGCTGATTTACGACGGAACAGACGACAATGGAGAAGCGCAGTATATTCAGCAGGTATACGACGAGCAGTCGCCGGACGTAGGCCCTAAAGATGCCGGAACTTACTATATAGGGTTGAAGTATGCCGGAAAAGAGGGCGTTTATCAGCCATCCCAAAGCGAAGGCAAAAACCTTGTGAAAGTGATAATTGAACCGGTAATGCTGACGATGCAGCCGAAATTTGACACGGGTAAAGAAACCTTCCCTGAGGGAACAGAGGAATCCGAAGTGCTTTCTGCGTTAAAATATACGCTGTTAGATAAGGATGGCAAGGAGCCGACAGACTTGAATACGGATTCCAACAAAGAAATAATGTGGGGTATTTCTTATTACAGCCCTGATACAACACAGTATTTTGAACCGTTATTTAAGCTGCAGTATGCCCAGACCGATAAAGATGGCAAGGTTACTTATATCGACAATCAGGGCACGGTTTTAGATGCGAAAAAGACATACCGCATTGTCTTTACTGGAAAGAAAGGTGTATATTCCTTCCGTTCTGATAAAAATAGTATAAAACCGGTAGATGAAGCAGATATTAATGATACCAGTACACAGGGCGCCAATCCAAACTACAATATTGATGTAAAAGAAACTGTTTTGGCACAGCATACGGCAGAAGTTAAAGTGACCGAAGCAGCGGCAACAACCATCAATGTAAAAGAGATTGTCGGTGACAAAGGGGACTCATACGAAAATGCGTATACTAGAATTTACAGCGGCAGTCCGATTTTTGCAGACAGAAAGGATTACAAAAAGGCAGTTGTTTTGGATGCAGACGGTAAAGAGATCTCTGATGCAAAATATGATGCGGATACATTGACTTATACATGGTATCGTTTGTCTAATTGGGATATCAAGGAGGACGAAGAAGGCAATCCGGTTTATGACACAAAGGGAGATGAAATTAAAATCCCTACAGAATGGACAGAAGCAGACTTTGACAAGGTATCAAAGCCGGATGAAAATATTTGTTCTCCAACAGAGCTGGGCGATTATATGCTGAAAATCAGCTACAAAGACCCAAATCACAAAAATCGTCCAGCCGAGGCAGAGGTATTTATCCGCATTGAGGAGCAGCTTGTCAAGGCAATGCCTGCAATGGATTTTAAGGCATGGACAACAACAAAAATCAGTGATTATTTAAAGGAAATCAAAGCGTCAGATAACGCTTATCGTCTGTACAAGATTCCGGATAATGATGAAGCGAAGTTTAATGCGGAATTTGCACTATGGACAGAGGAGCAGCGTGCGCAGAACGAACTGACAGACTGGAAGGAGAACAGCGACTATAAGATCCGCTGGTCTGTAGAACGTGCAGACAATGACGATGCTGGAAAGATAATTCCGGACAGCTACGAAGAGATTGCGTATATTGATTCAAATAGTGACTATGTGGCAGATATATACAGCACATTTTTATCTGATTATAAAGACAATTATCGGATTACGCTTTCAGTATCCGATATATCAAAACATGGCTATGCCTATATTAAAGATGATATTTATGGAAATGATGGCAAGCCACTGGAAACACCCGTAAAGCATAATGAAATAAAGCCAATAACAGTCGAGGTTATGGGAGATATTGAATTGGAACTTGCAGTTGACAAAGCGGCGCTTGGTGATGCAAAGAAACCGTATGATGGCAAACCGTTTGATATCGAAGCCGCAAAACAAAAAGGGCTTGTTACCATTAAAGATAAGCAGACGGGCAGAGTATTGACGGCGGAAGAATTAAAGGAGATTGCGCTTGAATATATCTTCTATGATTCTGGCAGCGCACCAGAGTATTCCAATAATAATGCGAAGCGGAATTTAACACAGGCAGTTAATGCCGGAAAATATACGCTGAAAGTAAGTTTTGCAGGCAACACAAAATATCGCAGTATTCCAAGCACAGAGATTGCTGAGATTGAGATTACGCCGCTTTCTGTTACCATTGCACCGAAGTTAAATGAGAATGTAAAAGCAGGAAGCTCTGTGTCTGCATTGTATAATGGAGCAGAAATCGAATTAAATCTTGAGGAATTACCAGATAAGAAACTGCCGGAGGGCGAGGAACATATTTTCACTCTGGTAGAAAATCAAGTATATGACAAAGGTACCAATCAGGATGGAAGCAATCGTACTGGAGTTTGGTCAGGATATCCTGTTTTATGGGATGAAAGCGAACATCTAAATGAAGATCAATCGACAGCATTTTTTAGCGCGGATGTATACAAAAAAGGCGAAACCACACCATACCAAGGATTTTTGCGAGGCGGCGTCACATATCAAGTGCAGTACAAAAATACACTTGTTTATCCGTATAACCGCAATTACAAGGTTACTTATACGAAGACAGAATATACAGTAACGCTGCGGGATAAGGCGGAAGTTGTTCCATATTCGGATAATAATTTGGAAGTGGCGCTTCGTGATATCGACAATTCTACCGAAACGGAGTTGAAGCACACCATTATTCCAAGGGAGAGTATTCCATTTACAAAGGAAAGACGTTGGAAAGTGTCAGACGGCGATGAAACACTGGCAAAGAGCGGCAATTTCTTTGCGTTTCGTATTCGAGCGCCTAAGGAGTTTCAGGAGAATAAATATTCTTATAGCGATAATTTTGGCAAATTTACCTATAAGAATGCGATTATGGACAGTGAAGTTGGCGGATATATTTTAAGTACAGATTCGTACAAAGGTTATATTGACGTTGTATTTGATGCTTCCGCAGTAAAGGCTTCCAGTACAACAGCAAGAACGTTCCAAATCCGCTGGGAGGACGGATTTACCGAGCAGTTTACAGTAGACCTTTCAGAATCACTTTTGGATGAGGACTTAGAGAAAGCCGTTGCGCCAAAAGCATTAAAGTTTAACGGCGCAAACACGAAAATGGTAGTCGGCGAAACACAGCAGCTTGATGTGAAAATTACAAAGGCACAGTTAAGCGACGTAATCTGCTTAGGCTATAAGGTGGAAAATGGCAGTGATGTGATTAGCGTTACCGATACAGGATTTATTACTGCGTTATCGGCTGGTACAGCAACCATAACGGTATATGCGGCAAGAATGGTAAACGGCGAGAAAAAGGATTTCAGTGAATTAGGGCTTGCCGGCAAAACTGCTTCCATTAAGTTTACCGTAAGTGACGTAGCAAAACCAGCAATTAAGAAAGTGACGCCATATGATGACAATATAAGCATAGAATACACAAAAGTTCCAAGCGGCTACCGCCGAGAAATCTACGTAATCGAGGGAAATAAGAATGCAAAAGAAGCCGAGTTTGAAACAAAAATTTCCGAGCTCAAGAAAGGGCGCTGGGAAGGTATTTTCGCAATGGCTCCGATTTATATTACAGAAGAAGGATGGAGTAAAACTAATACGTATACTTTAAATACGGAAGATTATGGCAGACTGAAAACAGGCACAGATTACACCGTTTATGTGCGTAATGTTAGTGGAATCAGAAGGCTTGCGGATGGTACGCAGGTAGCAGCTTCCCATGCAGGTACTGTGAAAGGCTTTACCACAACAAAAGCGCAGGCACGCGATTTGGAAGTATACTTTGAAACGGAGAATACGCCCGTTGAATATATTAAACAATACCAAAACGGATATGTAAGACATTCTTACTATTCTGTAGCATTAACAGAAAAGAAAGCAACGGTATCTGTAAACGGGATTTTCCGAGAGAAACCGCAGAATAACAGCGCAGAGTATGGCGATGAAGTAAAAATGCCTTTGCCTGTAACGGATTCCAACTATATGAATCCTAAGATTTCTTATTATGTAAGCAGTAATAATGAGTTTGGGTGGGACGCAAAAGGCAAGCTAAAATTTGCGCCGACGAAAATTGCATCCATTGATAAAAAGGGAAATCTAAAACTAAAAGGTGCTGGAACTGTCTATGTATTTGCAGTGGATGAAAACGACCACATTGATTATGCAGAATTGGATATTACAGCAACACCAGACAGCATAACAGGTAAGAAAGCAAAATTGCAAATCGGTGAAACGGTTGACCTTTACACCTTACTGCAATATAAGGCAGGAAGAACAAAGCTTCCGGATTATGAACTGGGCTTGTATCATGATGTGAAGTTGCACAAGATTGCAGTGCCGCAGCTTACGATCGATATGGAAGATTTAAGCAGCAAAGGCTACCGCGTGGAGGAAAATACGGATTCCAGAGGGTATCAGCATCTGTATGTAACACCTCTTGGCAATGCTTCTAATGCAGATATTTCTGTAAGCGCAGAGGGAATCAGCAGTCCTGCAACAATTAAATTGCAGGTAAAGGCAATTGATCCGGTTAAGAACTTAAAACAGGAATATATTGACGACAATAATGTACTGATAAGTTTTAAACACACAGGCAATCTGCAATTTGGTGACGGATTTAATATTGAAGTGCGTGACGCAAGAGGTACATTAATCAATAACGGAAACCGTTTTGTGTCCAATAAGGAATGTGTGGAAATTGAATCAGATGAAGCGGAACGGTATGATAGACTGCAAAATTACGACTATGATACATTGTACTATTTTACAGGAACGCAGACCTATAAATATTTAATCGGCGGACTTGTTATGAAATCTTCCTACAGTGTATCTGTTACAGCAGTATCAGAGGGCACAGCAGCAAAGAAAGCAGCAGTTAAGAAGATAAAAACGACCAATATTCCGGCATATCGCCTGTTTAACCTGTTAAAGGACGATATCAGCAGTGAATGGGACGATCATGAGAGTATGAGAGTCAGCGTAAGCAATAGACGTGATATATCAGAAAAAAACGGAAGCTATACGCTTGGTAACTGCGGCTACTTAATGTCAGGTAATACCTATACATTAACGGCAACTGGTGCGGATCGTGCGGCACGTTCAAGAGTGACCGATACCCTTAGCTGGAAAAGTACTAATACAAAAGTTGCTACTGTAAAGGCAAACGCAGGCAGCTACACAGCAACGTTAAAGGCAGTAAAGAACGGTACGACCAATATTGAAGTAACATCAAAAATTACGAAAAAGGTAATTGCACGCTGGACAGTATATATTAAGGCAGTCGGTGAGGCAGCGCCGGATTATGCCGGGGAATATGACCCAACAGCAGCGCCGTTTATCTGGGATCCAACCTATACGGCAGGCGTAGAAGTGCTGACACTGACGAATCCTGTATCCGTTCAGCAGCAGGAAATGAATGACAATCTTCGTACATGGGCTAAATTTACAGCACCTGCATTTGGAAGATATACATTCTGTGCAGAGGGCGGAAGCATTCGTCTTTATACACAGACAGAGAAGAACGCAGCACAGAAGGGAAGCGGAAGTAGTCAAATATCAGACAAATTGCTGAAAGCCGGTCAGACAGTTTACTTAAAGATTAGCGGAAATGGTGTTACTGTTACAGCAGAAGGGACAACATTTGCAACACTGCAAAAGGGCACACCGGTTAAGGTAGACTTTCAGGCAGATGCAGCATATAAAACGGAATATATCTGCTTTACTGCACCGTCGAAGAACTACTATACCTTCTGGGCAGAAGACGCAGAGGGCAGATATCGTGCAGTCAGTGCAGAAACAGAAGAAGGAAAGCATGTTTCCTTAACACCGATTGGCAGTGAAAACGGTACAAAATACGGAAAAGGCATGGAAGCAGGAGAAACCATCTACTTAAAGGTATCCGGTTCTAACCAATTATTAACCGTATCCGTAACAGACAGAGAAATTCTAAGCAGCGGAAAGTTAAATAAGGATGTCAAAGAAGTTTCAGCAGAGGTAACAAAGGAAAATGAAGTATGGCTTTCCTTTACAGCCCCAGCAACGGCAAAATACACCTTTACAGCGCAATCCGCAGAAGAATTTAAGCTTGCGTATTATGCAAGTATTTTAGATGGTTCTGCAGTGGCTCATTTTGATATTACAGAAGAACCCAAACTAGACGCAGATGGTAAGCCTGTTTCTGACGGATCTAAGATTTTTACAGGTAAATATTTAGATGTCACTATCAAAGAAGGAGAAACAATTCTTCTAAAATTGACAACAGAGAAGGAGAAAGCAGCCGTAAAAGTCAGCGTTTCCCTTCCGCAGACAGAAGTCTTGATACTTGGCGAAGAAAAGTCTTTAACCGTAACGGAACAGAATCCGGTATGGCTGTCCTATAAGGTAACAGAATCCGGCAGATACAATATTAAGGCAACTGCAAAAGACGCAGCAAAGCAAAATACTATTCAAGAGGTAAAGGTTTATAAGGAAGATTTAGCGACATCCGTGTCACTTACAGAGAATCATACGCTTATAGTAATGGATAACGGCGGCCGTGACAATGGTTCAGTTCAAGTCGGCGATACAATTTATTTGAGAGTGGCAGTAGACGAGAGCACAACAGAAACCAAGAATGCGATTGCACTTGCAGTCAGCATTACCAAGACGTCACTTAAGGCATTGGCGTTAGGGGAAACAGAAACTTCTTTTACCAATAACAGCGAAGCATGGTATACCTTTACTGCAAAGGAAACAGGACTGTATATCTTCCAGTCACAGGTAACGCAGAATAAGGATAAAGGCACACATACTATAAGCGCAAAGCGTTATACGACGGAATTTGACAGTTATGGTTCTGATTTCGGCAACAGTGCAAATGCCGCAAGCAGTTACGATTTCTATAATGAGGTAAGAATGAACGCAGGCGATAAAGTAATGTTAAGGGTTACAGCAGACAGCATTACCTCCGCGGATGCAGCAGTAGTTACAACAGCAGCTAAAATCAGTGTTTCTAAGGTCACACCAACAGCACTGACGACACAAGCGCCCGCAGCAATTACACTGACAAAGAACAATGAAGCAAATTGGTATTCATTTACGGCGTCACAGGATGCTGTATATACCTTTGCAGCGAAAAAGGTAAAGGACGACAGCGGGGAAGCACGTATTCTCTATAGTGATGACCTCGATCGTTTAAGCAGTTCTTATAATAGTTTTGAAATCGGTAGCACAATCCGCCTGACAATGAAGAAGGGTGATACCTATTACTTTAAGGCAGTGCAGGTTGGAGATACGGCGGTGAATGCGCAGCTTAGCGTGTCAACACCTACGGTCGAAAAAACAACAGGACAGATAAAAGCAGAATTAACAAAGGAACAGAATGAGAAATGGTATTCGTTTACAGCAGCTTTAACGGATATATATACTTTTACGAAAAATATATCAGAAGCAGACACAGAAGCAAAGATAGAAATATATGAGTCTATGACCAGCGATTATCCTATGAATACAATGGGAGAAAGTGAATCACGTTATGAAATCTGGTTAACAGCGGGAAGGACATATTATCTAAAGGTATCGACCGAGGCACAGAAGGCAACTGTCAATATCACAGTGACAGCAAGGTCGGAGGAAGCGGCGGCAAATGTAGTGACGTTAGAAAAGCCGAAGGATATCGCTGTAAAATTGACAAAAGAAAACTGGGATTATCAATATACTTGGTGTTCTTTCACTGCACCCAAGGCAGGACAATACAGTTTTGCAGTGGAATGGGATGAAAAAGCGCCAGTGTATGGATATTTTGGATATGCATATGAGGTTACAAAGGATGGAAATAGAGTAAACTATAATAATTATTCTAATAATGGTAAAGGGGTTACTTTAAAACAGGGTCAAGAATATGTTATATATGTATATTCTTGCTATTCCAATGTAGAAGGCGTAACAGCAGAAAGTAGTGTAAGACTTAAAGTTTCCGAAGTAACACCAGAAGAACTGAAAACACCTGCGGATATTTCCTTGAAAGCAAAAGATATTAAATATTATACATATACAGCCAAGGAAACAGGCTATTATACACTAAATATAAAATCAAAAGAGGATACCTATTTATATTTGCAGAGCACAGGCTATTATATTAATGGAGAATACAAAGGTTCTGCATCTGTAGAGGATACAACACAAACACTCCAAGTAAGATTAGAGCAAGGCGATAAGATATTGTTTGTAATGGAGGCATACGCTGACACCAGCTTTACAGTGGATATGTCTGTCAATGCAGAAATTGCTCTGGAATCACAGGCGGCAAAGGAAGTAACCATTGAGCCGGGACAGCAGAAGCATTTTCGTTTCTATGCACTAAATGAAGGATTATTTACATTCCGTTCCGCTGATTTGGCAAAAGCAAATATTGCAGTATCCAATTGCAGCAGAACGTATCAAGACCAATACGGAAACAACCGTGAAGAATCACTTTCACCATTGTACAATAAGGGCGCAGATGGATTGTATTTTGTATTAAAAAATACAAACGAACGCAGCACCATATACTTTACAGTGACAAATTATGGTGATGCAAAGATAACATTTAAGGCAGCCGCAGAGCGTGTTGTGCCAGAAGAACTTACGCAAGAGAGCAGTGTTTCCGCAAATATTGTCAGGAATGAACTAAAGTGGCTTACTTTTAAAGCACCAGAGAACGGAAGATACACGCTGAAATCTGACAACGATAAAATAGCAGTAAAGCAGTATAATGGTTCTAACTTGGTTACTGCCAATCCCACTGCTGGTTATGCGCTTAGAAAAGATGAAGTGATAACATTTGCGGTTTCTTATACCGGTGATGAGGCATCTGCTGCTGTAAAGATCAGCATGGCGCCGTTTGAATCGGAAAAACTAGAAACAGGCAAAACGGCTACGGTAACAGTGAAGAAGGGCGAAACAATATGGTATCAATTTACCGCAGAGAAACGCAATTACTATGCATTTGCAGCAAAGCCGCTGAAAGAAGGCGCTGAACTTCCGGAGATTCAAACGGTATTTTATACAGGAAGCAATAACGCTCCAATTTATAATGGCACGCTTTCAGAGGTAATTGACCGAATGAATGATCGTTATATGGAGGAAGGCAGCAGTGTATTGTTTGGATTTACGAATCCGTCTGAAACGGATGACGCAAGTTTTACATTGTCAGTAGAGAGCCGTGAAACGGTATTAGCGTTGAATAAAGCAAAAACCATAACGATTCCATCGGGTGGAAGCGCATTTGTTGAATTTACATTGCCAGATAATGGGATTTATGCAATTAAAACACTGGATGAAACGATAGGAACGAGGCTGGACGTACAATATTATGGAGGAACAGGAAACTGCAGCGATTTAGGAATGCGATCCAGTTACAATGGATTCTATGCAGCGATTGCAGGTGATAAAGATTCTTCTAGGTCATTGCGAATCAGGGACTACAATAATACTGGCGAAGATGTAACAATTACAGTAATTGTAGAACCTGTAAGGAAGCAGACCTTAACGCTCAATGAAAATGGCGAAATTACACGTCAAGTGCCAATGAATGACTATGAATTTCAGTGGTTTAGCATTACACCGAACGAGAGCGGAAGATACACAATCAATGCGTTCGATACCAATGCAGAGGATGAAGATGCGTATGTAGAGAAATGTCATGTATCACATTATTATGATTCTGAAGAGGAGAACTGGTACTATGATTATTATGATATCAGCGCAATCACATATATGCCGTCTGGAGATGAATTTTTATTCTATGTGAAGGCATACAATGAAAATGCAAACGTACAAATTACAATAAAACCGTTTGCACCGCAAGTTTTAAGAGGGGAGGTAAATGAAACATTCAGCCTTAATGCAAGCAGAGGTAAGTGGTATGCGTATCAAGTTGAGGAAGATGGGTTTTATACTTTTAACCTAACTTCTGACAGCGGTGAGGACGAGGAAATGTATCTTACCCGCAATCCGGAATATGAAGAGGAAAGACGGGAAGGCAGAGCATACGGCAGTAATGTATCTATGATGCTAACAGCAGGAACCAGTATGTATATCCGCGTGTCAAACTGGCATGACGATGAGGACAGCATAATAAACTATACACTTACTGTCCGTAAGCAGACATTAAAACAGGTCTATAGCGAAACGGTTAATTTTGCAACATACGGCGAACAGCACTGGCTGGAATTTACAGCAGATACAACAGGAAACTACCGCATTATAGGAAGTACAAACCCTTCCAGAGATGACGCTGATTTCTGGATGGAATACTATGATAGTAAATCAGATCCAGCACCAAGTGAGCAGGATGGGATACGAAAAGCAAACGTATACAGTGGTACAACGCCTTATGCATTAACAAGTAAAAACATATCAGCAGGAGAAACAAAGTATATTAAGCTGTATTCGTACTATGCAAATGACCATGGTGCACAAGAAGCTATGGGAGAAAGCATCAATGTAACGATTTATTTACTTGAAGATTAAAATAACGAAAACGAATCATTAATTAGTCGTTGATAAGAGCGCTGTAACAGTCTGGTAATCTGGGCTGTTACAGCGTATTTTTTGTTGCAAAATCCTTTACAAGTATATTATAATAGGAAGAAATAAAATAACGCATTGAAAAATATCAGCCATTTTACAACACTAAATCAGAACAAAAAAGGGGGAAAATAATGCCGAGAACGATTGCAATTGGCGTGCAGGAATTTGCAGACTTACGGGAAGGACACTATTTTTATATTGATAAAACGGATTTTATTCGGGAATGGTGGAGCAGCGGGGACCTGGTTACATTAATTACGCGCCCGCGCCGTTTTGGTAAAACCTTAAATATTAGTATGTTGGAATGCTTTTTCTCAGAACGCTATGCGAAACGCGACGACTTGTTTCAAGGGTTGTCTATCTGGCAGGATGCGCAGTACCGCAGGCTGCAGGGAACATACCCTGTAATTTGCTTGTCTTTTGCAAAAGTGAAGGAAGCAAATTATGAGCAGTGCGTTTATGGCATTTGTCAGATTTTATCAAAAGTGTATCAGCAGCACAGTTATTTGGAGGAGAGCGAACATCTTACGAAACGCCAGCGCAGGCTGTTTCAGGCGACAGATGAAGACTTATTTGAAGGACGAGAAACAATGCGTGTTTATGATGCGTTGAACCTTCTTTCGGAATTGCTCTATGCGCATACTGGAAAAAAACCAATTATTTTATTAGATGAATATGACACTCCAATGCAGGAAGCGTATGCGCACGGCTTTTGGGATCAGATTGTATCATTTATCCGCAAGATGTTTAATGCCGCGTTTAAGACAAATCCCAGTTTGGGACGTGCAATTATGACGGGAATTACAAGAGTCAGTAAAGAGTCGATTTTTTCGGACTTAAATAATCCCAAAGTAATAACAATGACTTCCTCTCATTATGCGACAGCGTTTGGATTTACGCAGAAAGAGGTTTCGGAAGCGTTGGAGGAATTTGGGCTTGCAGATCAGGCGGATAGTGTGAAAAAATGGTATGATGGATTTACATTTGGAGCGGTTAAGGATATTTATAATCCGTGGTCAATTATTAATTATTTAGATGAAAGACAGTATGCGCCATATTGGGCAAATACAAGTTCGAATATTTTGATTTCCTTGCTGCTTCAGCAGGCGAATCAGGAGGTGAAGCAGAAATTTGAAGATCTGCTGCAAGGAAAGCCGCTGGTTACGGAAATAGAGGAGGAGATTGTTTTTAATCGGCTTGAGAAAAAGAAAGATGCAATATGGAGTCTTATGCTGTCAAGTGGTTATCTAAGAGTCGTAGATGTAATTTATCCCAATGTGCAGGCAGGGAGGAATGATACCATTTATACATTGCAGTTGACAAACCTTGAAGTAGAAATTATGTTTGTAAAATTAATCCGCCAATGGTTTGATGAAGCGGAGAACTCTTACAATAGCTTTATCAGGGCTCTGCTTGAGAATCATGTTAAGGAAATGAATCAGTATATGAATAATGTCGCTTTAACGACATTCAGTTATTTTGATACAGGAAATCGTCCTACCGGAGCAGAGCCGGAACGGTTTTATCATGGTTTTGTGTTGGGGTTAATAGTAGAGCTTGCCGATCGCTATGAAATTTTATCCAATCATGAAAGCGGATTTGGACGCTATGACGTGATGCTGATTCCTAAAAATAATCGCGATAATGCATATATTTTTGAATTTAAAGTGTTAAATCCTTATGATGATGAACAGGTACTTGCCGATACAGCAGCGAATGCGTTGCGGCAGATAAAGAAGAAACATTACAATGCACAATTAATTGCAAAAGGAATTGACAATGCGCATATTTACCACTACGGTTTTGCATTTCAGGGAAAAAACGTTTTTATTGCTAAGGACTAGGTCAGACATCTTAGGAGGGAAATTATGAAACAGCATGAAGCAGAACAAAAACGAATGAAAGCAGAAGCATTAAAAATTTTTCAGGAAAAATTAATTCCAAGAAGCAGGCAGAAATCATCGAAAAACCAATTTGCGGGCTTAGAGAATGCTGTAATTCAGTGGGGATGGCTGGATACTTATGAGATAGTGCCGCGCTGGGAACAGGATTTGATAGAGCAAGAACTTTGGGAAAATTTAAACAATCTGATCTATCAGAAAATGCGGGAGGAAAGTTTACCTTCTGTCAATCATATGCTAGGTTACGATCATGCAGGAAGGTTTTGGCAGATACTTCAGGCGTATGCCTGTGGCGATTTAGTGTCTGTGCCACGGATGCTGCCCGAAGAGATCGGCGTGGCAAAAGGACATTATCCATGTTTCCGCGTGGCAATTAATTTAATAATATCTGAAATATATTGCGACAATGCAATAAAAACAGAAGCTCTTGCGGCGGCGGATAAGTTTCTTACAGGGAATTTCAGCCAGTGGGAAAAGGGCGTAATTACGTTTCTGGCAGGTATCAGCCGCAGAAAACTGGATATTCTCGGCGATGCTTTGGAGTCGGTATGCAGAGGCTGGAACCGCCAATTAACAATATCGTGGGATAAAGCGTTTTGCCGTCATGCGCATGGTCTTTATGGTTACGCATTAACCAGATTAAGCCAAGAGGAAGTGGATTGCATTAAGCTGCCGAACTTTCCGAATTTTTCACAGGGTTATGCACAGTTTCAGAAGACATTTATCCGAAATGCTATGAAAGAACAGCCCCAATTTACACTTTATTTGGAATTTCCTAAGGAGATGGAAATTGTAAATCAGATTTATTTTCTGCCGGTGGCAGTTAGTGCATTACATATGGAAAATTGCGCGCGCGTATTGGATTGGCAGCAGATGCTGCTAGAGATGGCAGCAGAGCTGCGCACCATAATGGGGAAAAAATAGTAAACAGGAAGCCAAAGACCAAACGATTGCTAATTTTGTCGTATTTCACCGCGTTTATATTGAAAAAATAGTGAATTTCTGTATACTATAATTACAGCAATTGATATGGGCAAACACGAAAGTTTGCAATCACATTGACTTACGAGCATATTTTGTCTGAATGATATGGTAATATTTATCGTTTGTGAATAAACTTATGAATATGCTTATGAGTATCAGTATGATTAGCCCGTCAAAAGGGTATTTTTCAAAAGAATGGTACAATATATTGTAATTTGGACAGATATACAAATTCTATATATTGTGGTCATTTTTCTTAATTAACCCTTTTGATGCTTTAATCATCAGTATATAGACACTGAAAAATAAAATTTTTGCGCAAAATGGCAAAATTTTGGTTCTGGTATATCCGGATCAGGAAAAATAAGAAAGGAGTTTCGTAAATTATGGGACTGATAAAAGCAGGAATTGGAGCACTAGGAGGAACACTTGCCGACCAGTGGAGGGAATTTTTTTACTGTGACGCAATGGATAAGGAGGTATTGGTGGTAAAGGGACAGAAGCGTGTAAGCGGACGTTCTTCCAATACGAAAGGAAATGACAATATTATTTCCAATGGTTCTGGAATTGCGGTAGCAGATGGTCAATGTATGATGATTGTAGAACAGGGGAAAGTTGTCGAGGTCTGCGCCGAACCGGGCGAATTTACATATGATACCTCAACAGAGCCTAGTATTTTTTATGGTGGATTAGGTAAGGGAATTAAAGATACGTTTGCTGCAATCGGAAAACGGTTTACATATGGCGGCGATACGGGTAAGGATCAGCGTGTGTATTATTTTAATATCAAGGAGATTATGGATAATAAGTTTGGTACGCCCAATCCCGTTCCGTTTCGTGTGGTGGATTCCAAAATTGGGTTGGATGTGGATGTTTCTATCCGTTGCTCTGGTGTGTATTCCTATATGATTTCAGACCCGCTTGTGTTTTATTCTAAGGTCTGCGGAAATGTGGAACGGGAGTTTACAAGGGAGGAAATCGAAAGCCAGTTAAAGACAGAGTTTATCAGTGCATTGCAGCCTGCATTCGGCAAGCTGTCCGATTTGCAGATTCGTCCCAATCAGATTGTTTCGCATAATAAGGATTTGGAAGATGCGATGAATATTGCGCTTTCTACAAAATGGGGCAAGCTGCGCGGCTTAAAGGTGGTCAGCATTGCACTGGGGTCTGTTACGCTGCCGCCGGAAGATGCAGAGATGATTAAGCAGCTCCAAAAGGCGGCTGTTTTGCAGAATCCAAATATGGCAGCCGCTACATTGGTCAATGCGCAGGCAGATGCCATGAAATCGGCAGCTTCCAATGCGGCAGGTGCGATGACGGGGTTTATGGGCATGGGAATGGCAATGAACGCAGGTGGCACAAATGCACAGAATTTATTTGCGATGGGACAGCAGCAGGCACAGGCAGCACCTGTAGCACCACAGCAGGCGCCGGCTTCAAGTCCCGCTGACAGTTGGAAATGCTCTTGCGGTGCAGTTGGAACGGGTAAATTCTGTACGGAATGCGGTTCTCCTAGACCGGAGAATAACGGCTGGACTTGTTCCTGTGGCACTCTTAATAAAGGTAAATTTTGTCAAAACTGCGGTGCAAAAAAGCCAGAGGGAGCACCATTATATCGTTGTGATAAATGCGGCTGGGAGCCGGAAGATCCTGCGCATCCACCAAAGTTCTGTCCGGAATGCGGTGACATATTTGATGAAAAAGACAGAAGATAAAAGGGGTTGCATGGTGTGACTCGCTATAGTTCGATAAGGTCGAATTGTAACCTTTATATTTGAGATTATTGAAGGAGGGAGTATAATTACTTTGGCTGGATTACAAGAGTATAAATGCCCATGCTGCGGCGGCGCGATTGCCTTTGACAGCACAGCACAAAAGATGAAATGCCCGTATTGTGATTCTGAGTTTGAAATGGAAGCACTGGCAAGCTATGATAATGAGTTGAAAAATCAACAAGAAGATCAAATGGATTGGGAACTTTCGGACAATGCTCAGTGGCAGGACGGGGAAGCCAATGGATTAAAAACATATGTTTGCGAATCGTGCGGCGGTGAAATGATAGCCGATGAAAATACCGCGGCGACATCGTGCCCGTTCTGCGGCAATCCGGTGGTTGTGATGGGGCAGTTTTCGGGTGCGCTAAAGCCGGATTACGTGATTCCTTTTAAGTTGGATAAAAAGGCAGCAAAGGAAGCGCTGCATCGACATTATGGTGGAAAGCGGTTTCTCCCCAAAGTATTTCAGGATCAGAACCATATTGATGAAGTCAAAGGCGTGTATGTACCGTTTTGGCTTTTTAATGCAGATGCGGCAGTGAACGCGCGTTTTAAAACCACGCGGATACAGACTTGGAGTGATAGTGATTATTATTATACCAAAACGAGTTATTATGCGGTGACAAGAGGTGGCAGTATCGGTTTTGAGCGTGTTCCTGTCGATGGTTCTTCCAAGATGGCTGATGACCTTATGGAATCGATTGAACCGTTTGATTTTTCTGAAGCGGTGGATTTTCAGACAGCTTATCTTGCCGGATATCTTGCGGATAAGTATGATGTGGATGCTGCGCAAAGTATGGAGCGCGCAAACGAGCGCATTAAGAAAAGTGCAGAACAAAATTTTCGTCAAACCGTGCAGGGATATGCTTCTGTAATCCCAGAAGCAATGAGTGTCCAGCTGCAAAATGGAAAAGCAAAGTATGCATTGTATCCAGTATGGCTTTTAAATACAACATGGGAAGGAAAACAATACACTTTTGCTATGAATGGGCAGACTGGAAAAATGGTTGGTGATCTGCCGCTGGATAAAGGCGCTTACAGGAAATGGCTGTTTGGCTTGTGGGCGGCCGCAAGTGCGGTTGTGTTTGGCATCAGCTATTTGCTGTGGATGTTATAGGGAGGTGTGAGATGAAGAAACGAATTGCAGCATTTTTCCTAATCATTTTCTTATGTTTTACAGTTTCTGCAGCGGCTTACGCACAAGAGGAATCCAATATTGATTCTGGAAATGGGTTAAGGCTTGCGGATATGGCAGACCTTTTGCAGGAATCCGAAGAAAAAGCACTTTTGGCACTTTTGGATGAGATGAGCGAAAGACAGCAGCTAGACATTGTTGTTGTCACTGCCAATACGCTGAACGGAAAAACACCTATGGAATATGCAGATGATTTTTACGATTACAATGATTATGGTTTTGGCGCACAAAAAGATGGTGTGCTTCTGCTGGTCAGCATGGAGGACAGAGATTGGTGGATCTCCACTACCGGATATGGGATTACAGCGTTTACGGACGCGGGAATTACATATATTGGAGAACAATTTCTGCCAGCTTTGGGCGATGGTGATTATGCAGATGCATTTACAACGTTTGCGCAGCTTTGCGATAAGTTTATTACACAGGCAAAAACAGGAGAGCCATACGATAAAGGCAGTTTTCCCAAAGAACCTTTTTCATTCGGAGCAAATGCGTGTATTGCGTTGGTTGTTGGGGGCTTTTTTGCAGTCATTACGACAACTGCAATGAAAGGAAGCCTAAAATCTGTACGATTCCATCCGACAGCAGCCGATTATGTGAGAAGCGGCAGTATGCAAGTTACAGATGCAAAAGAATTGTTTTTATATACGCATATCGATCGTATCAAACGGCAAAAAGAAAGCAGTTCCCAAGGTGGCGGTTCTACAACGCATACTTCGTCTTCCGGCATGAATCATGGCGGTGGCGGCGGGAAATTTTAAGGAGGGAACGGTTTATATAGGAATTTATCAACAGCCTTGATGTGGATTTCCCTGCGTCAGATTTGATGTCGGCAGCGGTTTAAACTGTGCCGGCGTTCCCTCGATTCTTTTCCACTGATTTTTTCTTACTTTCATTGTAAAACATCCTCTCTTTTATGGGTGTGCGAAAAATTGGTTTTTTTGTTAATTCTATTATCGCGCATTTTCCCATAAAATGGGAGGTTTTTTATTAAATTTTTTAAGCGCCAATACGAGATGCTTTTAAATCAAAGTAGATAATTGGATGTGTAAGTGGTATAATTAAATTGGTTGATTAGGATTTAAATGTACTTTAGGAGAATAGAAATGAGATATAAGATTACTAACAAAAATAAAGAAAATGGAGTGTTTTATACTCCAACTCGAATGGCAGATTACCTTGCAACAGAAATGCTTAAATACAGTCCAGTCAATAAAAATGGAGAATCAATTAGCATACTAGATCCAGCAGCTGGAAAAGGCGAACTACTTGTTTCGATGATTAAAGCGATTATTACTAAGGAGAAACATATTATTGCAGTAGGGTATGAAACAGATGAAACAGTAGCGAAAAACACACAAGAAAATCTTGAGAAACAATTTCCTGAGGTCGAAATTGATATTAGACATGCAAATTTTCTTAGTGCAGTTGAAGAAGACAAAGTTGGAAAATATGATTATGTAATTGCTAATCCACCTTACATTCGAACACAAATCATGGGTAGTGAAAAGGCTCAGGAAATTGCAGAAAAACTAGAGTTGACTGGAAGAGTTGATATATATTATGCATTTCTTGTTTATACAAGAAATGTTTTGAAAGATACTGGAATTTCTGGATATATTACATCCAATAAGTTCTTGACGATAAAAGCAGGGAGTAAGGTAAGAAACTATATGTTGCGAAATTATCAAATTCATCAAGTTACGGATTTAGGAGATACAAAGCTCTTTGCGGCATCTGTTTTGCCATGTATTATCTTGTTTTCGTTAGGAATAACAAAAGAGCCAAAAAATGTAAAGTTTACATCTGTTTATGAGGAACATGAAGAAAAAGATTATACAAATATTGCTGATATTTTCGATGCAATCTATGAAGAGGGCGATTATAAAATACCAGATGGAAGATGTTATAAATTTCAGCAAGGTATGATAAAAAGTATCGACCAAAACGAATTATGGATTATTGCATCTGTAGAAAACGAAAGATGGTTAAATAAAGTCGAATCAAACACATGGATGACATTTGGCGATATTGGCAAGGTTAGGGTTGGAATAAAGACAACTGCTGATAATGTTTTTATTGGTGATGATTGGACAGGAGATAAGGCAAATCTTGAATTGCTTCGTCCGCTTATTACGCATAGAAATGCTGGGCAGATTGTTGCCAATAACAATTCACAATGGAAAGTTTTATATACGCATACAATGGAAAATGGGAAAAAGGTTGCTTACAATATCGAAAAGTATCCTAAATCTAAGAAGTATTTGTTGGACAATTATGAGCAACTTTCTAGTAGAAATTATGTAATAAAAGCAAACAGAAATTGGTATGAAATTTGGGTTCCACAAAACCCGTCATCATGGGGGCATCGTAAGATAGTTTTTAGAGATATTTCTGAAAAACCGCAATTTTGGATAGATGAAACAGGTGCTGTTGTAAATGGGGATTGTTATTGGATTGATATTAATAATAATGTACAAGAGGATATTATTTACTTAGCACTTGCAGTTGCAAATAGTCAATTTATTGAGAAATACTATGACATAAAGTTTAATACAAAGCTTTATTCTGGAAAACGAAGATATCAAACACAATATGTTGAGCAGTTCCCGATTCCCTATTATAATTCAGAACTTGCTCAAAAGGCTATTGGATTGGTGAAAAAAATTATAGCTGAAGGCATAAGTAACGACTCCAGCTATAAGGAAGAATTAGATTTAATTGTTGATAAATTGTTTAGTTAGTCAAAGAAGTTTGTAGGAAGCGGAATTTGTAATTTTTTGTTTGTCCCTTTACCTTGAAAAAGTGGAAAGTAATTTGAGAAGTCTTCACCAGTAACTAAATAAAGATTTTTAAGGTAAACACGATCACCCAAGATTTCGCCATTAAAAATGGCGTAACGAATATCTTTACTGTAAAAAGTGGTGGAATTAATGGACACTATGACGGCGCCATCTTCAGGAGAGTGTAATCCTAAATCAATTGTGGGTGATGTCTGGAGTTTGACTTCTAAGAGTTGATTGAAAATATCTGGATATGTACCATTATCTTCATAGATGCCATAACCGAGATGTTTGCAAATCAAAGCATGAAGCTCAGCACCACGATTGCGTTCTTGAGTGGCATCAAGGTAACTAATACTTTTACCTATTATTGGAAGAAGTCTAGTATAAACTTCTGTGATACGAAGGAGTTGACTTCTGTGCGGATAGTCATTTGGATTGACTTTTAAGAGATTTGATGTATTATCGGTGGTAATCCAATTATTGATAGTTATAGAATCTCTCAAAGAGCAAATATTTTGATGATATATCTGCATTCTTGCCTGAAATTTTTGGGTCAGAGTGCCTGTATGGTTAAATTTGACAAGCTGATATCCAGTAATTACACGAACACCTGTAATCACATCGTTATCATTTGCACGAAGAAAGACATAACGACGGTCATTATCAATATCTTCATTCCAAATTTGTACATTTAAGCCCTTTTGGGTGTAGACATCAAAGTTTTGACCGATAAAACGTGGTTGAGTTTTTTTGAAAGAATTAGGAATAGGATATCCCAATGCCATACATAGTTCTTGCTTTACGACTTTAGATCTAGTTCGAAGAGGCAAACCAGCAAGTGAAAGACCTACTATAGAGTTAGATAAAATATATTCCAATTCATTTGTTGGAATATATAGAAAAGGATCTTGGGAATTGATGGGATCGTAGATTGAAAGTCCGCTGTTTTTGATATTTAGTGGATAATTAGTCATTTTCATCCTCCTTGTAATTGTCAATTGCAGAAAAAAGGTCAGATAATGAAATACCGAAGCCGTCTGCTATTTTCTTGATATTAATGATTGATATGTTTCGCTTACCGGATTCAACTGATGCATAATAAGTTCGATCCATACCTATTTTTAAAGCAAATTTTTCTTGACTGAGTCCGTTTTTTTGGCGAAAGGTTTTAATGCACTTTCCCAATATGATTTTAATATCTGATTTCATCGTTAAAACCTCCATATAACACTTTATAAGTGTACGTCAAATAAGACAACGGATTATAAGTAACAAAAAGGACTTTATTTTATATATTGATTATTTTACACCAATTAGAAAATGTGGATAAAAGAAACGTTTCCGGATAACTTTACTTCAAAGATTTTTCCCTGTTTACAGTTAGATATGGTATAATAAAATAATTGTTATTATAGCACTGTGGAGTGCGTAAAAAATGCAGATGTAGCGAAGGAAATTAAAAGAATTATGTTAAATATGAAGGAAACAGTAACTGCATTTCTTAAACAAGGAATAGGCAGTTTAGAGGATGAGAATAAATTGGAGGAATTTTTTCAATTAGTTGCACAGCTAGAACAAAAAGCCGCTGACGATCCGCAGTATTATGCGCTGCTGACAGACGCATATCTGGCAGTCGGATATACGCAGAAAGCGAAAGATGCATTCTCTAAAATATATAATCCCAAAAATAAAAAAGATATAAAAAAGATGCTCAATATAGAACATACCAAAAGCAAGCTTATAGTCCAGCCAAGCAAACGAGCAAAATCATTGCCGCAATTTCGATATGTCAATTCGCAGATATTGAAAAATCATTTTATAGAGTCTGATGAGAATCAATGTTCGATATGCGCAAAAACCGCTGTACCACTTTATATCGGAAGGGCATACAGCGAAACAGAAGATGAAATTTTACTCCTAAATCAGAAGGAACAGTTCTGCGCTGCGTGTTTGTACAGCGGTGCGGCGGCGGACAAAACTGGGCTGGCATTTAATTCTCCCTATTTGGGGCAGTGCAGTGCGGCGGCAGAGGATTTTATCAGGGAATTAGAATATCGAACACCTGAATGCACCAGCCTTTTTGATGATAATGAAGAAATTTGGCAAATCTGCTGCGGAGATTTTTGTCGGTTGGAACGTATTGACAGCACGGCTGAGGAGAAATTTTACTTTCAATGCCTGCACTGTAAAAAAGAGATTGTGTGGACAAAGATGACTTAGGAACTGTTAATAAATAACTTTTAAATAACGCGTAGGATTTTTCTTCGAGAGTGCCACTCAAAAATCAGGCGCATAGCGGGCTATGTAATTGATTTTTGAGTGGTGCTATCGGAGAAAAAGACAAGTGGTATTAAAAGTTATTTTTGAACACTTCCTTAGTGTCAGTCTTTTCAATGATTCGTATAACAACTTTTTATTGGAAATTAGGAAAACAAATGGAGCATAATTATGGCAAATAATCTTACATCACAAAATACCGCAAATAATTTCACATTACAAAATACCGCAAATAGTAAATCGCAGCTTGCAGTAGATAATGTTACGAAGATAGAAAGTGATAACCATAAAGACGATCAAGAAATTTTAAACCGCTGGCGTCTTGTATTGGGAAAATATGCGGCGGATCAGATTTCCTTTTCCGGCGCACAGGGGAAAAAGGGGGAATCGGAGAACCGGCAGCAGCGTGCAGGGCAGGATTATGCGGATAGTGATGCGGGAGAAGAAATTCGATATATGGATATGGAGCAGGCGCTTGATTTCTTATATGGAAGAGAATATGACGAGGCGCAGGATATCCGTACCGATAAACAGGGTGGCAGCGGAAATGCACAGTTAACGGTTCCCTATTGGCTAACGAAAATTAAAAAGCTGTTTCCTAAGCGCACGGTGGAAATAATGGAGCGGGATGCGCTAGAGCGCTATCATATGACAGAGTTGTTAACGGATCCAGAAGTATTGCGGAAGTTAGAGCCGAATAAGGAACTGCTGAAAACGATTTTAAACTTAAAGCATATGATGAAGGGCGAGGTTTTGGCGTTGGCACGGGAGATCGTGCGCAAGGTAGCGGAGGAAATTACACGGAAATTGGAACAGCAGCTACAGAAGTCCTTTTTCGGAAAAATAAACCGCAATACAAGCAGTCCCGTAAAATCTGTGCGCAATTTGGATATGAAAAAAACGATTCGCATGAACTTAAAAAACTATGATATGGAGCAGAAGCAGCTTGTACTAAAACAGGTATATTTTAATGCACGCATGAAAAAATTTAATATATGGCATGTAGTTATCTGCGTGGACGAAAGCGGTTCTATGCTGGACTCAGTTATCCATAGTGCAGTGATGGCGGGGATTTTTGCCAAAATGCCTATGTTGGATACAAAGCTTGTTATTTTTGATACAAATGTCGTTGATTTAAGCGGATATATTTCGGATCCTGTGGAAGTATTGATGAGCATTCAGCTAGGCGGCGGTACTAATATTGCAGGTGCGCTTTCGTACTGTGAGAGATTAATAGACTATCCCAGCAAAACGATGGTAGTTTTGGTATCGGATTTGTATGAGGGCGGCAGTTATCAAAATATGTATCATATCAGCAAAGGCATTATTGAGAGCGGTGCGAAGCTGATTGTATTGACGGCGTTGGATATGGAGGCAAACCCCAGTTACGATAAAAACGCAGCGGCGCAGCTTGCGGATATGGGGGCTTTTGTCGGCGCAATGACACCAGAGGAATTGGCAGAATTTATTGGAAAAGCTGTGTCTTAGAAAGCTTTCACAACTTGTTTGTATTTGGAAAGGAATCGCGAAAAAATGGAAAATGTTTTGCAGCTTTTCACGCAGGAAACCGCAGACTGGTTTCAAAATACGCTTGGAACACCGACACCAGTACAGAAAGAGGCATGGCCCAATATTGCGGCAGGCGGTCATGTGCTGGTTTCTGCGCCTACAGGAACCGGAAAAACGTTGTCCGCATTCCTTGTATTTCTGGATCGCATGAAGCAGCAGGCACAGGCAGGAAAATTAAAGCAGGAATTACAGTTAATTTATGTTTCGCCGCTTAAGTCGCTTGCGGCGGATATCCGTGAAAATTTAAGGCGTCCATTGGAGGGGATTGGTGCGCAGGAAGTAATTAAAGTCGGGATTCGTACTGGTGATACATCGCAGAAGGATAGGCAGCAAATGGTAAGAAAACCGCCGCATATTTTAATCACAACACCAGAATCGCTGTATTTAATGCTAACCAGCAAAACGGGACAGAATGTGCTGGCGACGGCAAAAGCAGTAATATTAGATGAATTACACGCTATTATTGATACAAAAAGGGGCGCGCATTTTATGCTGTCTTTGGCGCGGCTGGATTATTTGTGCGGCACTCCGCTGCAGCGGATTGGGTTGTCAGCAACAATAGAGCCGCTGGAAGAAGCAGCGCAGTATTTAGCACCAGAAGCGGTTACCATTGCAGCTCCTGAAATGGAAAAACACAGGCGTTTGGAGGTGCTTGGCCCTTATGCAGACGCGGCAAAGGGCAGACGCAAAGACCCGATATGGGAGGAACTGGGTGCACTGGTATTTCGATATTGCCAGAACAGCCGCAGCGTTATCGCTTTTGTGGAGGGCAGGCGGTATGCGGAAAAATTGGCGTATTATGTGAATCTTCTGGGCGGTGAAGACTTCGCACGAGTGCATCATGGAAGTTTGTCAAAAGAGCAGCGTATGGAAACAGAAATGGCGCTGCGCGATGGGCGGCTGCGACTATTGTGTGCGACATCTTCAATGGAATTGGGAATTGATGTAGGGGAAATCGACCAAGTGCTGCAAGTTGGCTGTCCGCGCACGGTTTCTGGTACGATGCAGCGCTTGGGGCGCGCTGGACATAACCCAGGGCGTGTCAGCGTTATGTATTTGTTCCCACGAACCGCGTCAGAATGTGTATCGTGCGGCTTGACGGCGCAGCTTGCGCGGGAGGGCGGCGTGGAACATATTCATCCGCCTGTGCAGTGTCTGGACGTGCTTGCACAGCATTTGGTGTCAATGGCAGCATTTCGCAGCTACAGCTTAGATGAAGTAATGGAAATTCTGCCACGTGCCTACCCTTTTCAAAATATAACGAAAGAGGATATTAAAACGGTGCTTTGCATGCTGGCGGGGGATTATGAGCATGGACACGATATTCCGGTACGACCGCGGATTTTGTATGACCGCATTCATGAAAAGGTAGAGGGGGATGGTTACAGCAGAATGCTTGCAATTTCGGCAGGTGGCACGATTCCAGATAAGGGTTTGTATACTGTGAAAACTGAGGACGGCGTAAAACTAGGAGAGATGGATGAGGAATTTGTCTATGAATCCCAGAAAGGCGATCGGTTTATTCTTGGCGCTTTTGCATGGAAAATAACCAATATCAGCCGTGATACCGTCACTGTGATACAGGCTCCAGTGGAGGGTGCAAGGCTTCCTTTTTGGAAAGGGGAAATAAAGGGGCGTGATAAACGGACAGGAGAGGCATTCGGCGAAATGTATCAAGCATTGCAGCAGGCATATGAGGATGGGAAACTTTCGAAAGCGTTGGAAGCATTGGGATTAGATAAAACAGCGGTCAGTCTGGCATCGGGTTATTTAGAACGGCAGATGAAGGCAACGGGCGGTTTGCCAGACCACAAAACAATTATTGCAGAACATTATCGGGATTCTTCTGGAAACAGCCAGTTAATGTTTCACTCGGTATTTGGCAGGCGGATCAATGCGCCACTGGCACTGCTTGCAGCACAAAGGACAAGGGAACTGCTTGAAATGGAGATCGGCAGTGTGGACGACGAGGACGGATTTATGTTGTATGCATACGGCAACGGTGCTTTGCCGGAAGGGATTTTGCAGAATATCGATCCGGAAACGTGTGTGCAGATACTGGAAATACTGCTGCCGGCTACGCCGCTTTTTAATATGGCATTTCGCTATAACAGCGGCAGAGCTTTAATGATGGGTGTGCGCAAAAACAGCAGACAGCCGCTTTGGCTGCAAAGGATGCGGAGCGCGGAGATGCTTGCGCAGGTAGTACAGGAAAAGGAACATCCATTAATCCGTGAAACAAGAAGGGAATGTATACAAGAATTATGGGATGCGGAGGGGGTTAAGGAATTGTTAAGTGATATCCAGTCTGGTGCAGTAAAAGTGCGAGAAATTTACACGGAACTGCCCTCTCCAATGTCACTTCCGTTTCTTTGGGAACAGGAATCAGCAGTGATGTATGACTATTCTCCGACGCCGCGAAAAATCCATTCCGCAGTGGAGGACGCGCTAAAAGAAGCGTTGCGCGGAGAACAGGAACTGCTGCAGGCAGGCACGCGGGAACTGCTGCAAGTGCAGGAGCGCAGCCGCCTTCCACAAGATGAAAAACAGCTTCATTCGCTGCTGATGACAGAGGGCGATCTGGCGGCAGGAGAATTGGATATTCCAGTGCAATGGCTGGATAGTCTGGCACAGGAAGGGAGAGCCGTATATCTGGAACAAGGTTTATGGATTGCCGCCGAGGAAGCAGAGCAGTATGCAATTGCATTAGAAGGGAATGCAATTGCATTAGACGTAAATGAAAGTGGGAAGCATGTAGAGGAGAATGCAATTGCATTAGACGTAAATGAAAGTGGGAAGCATGTAGAGGGGAATGCAATTGCATTGGAAACAAATGGGAGTGGGGAGCGTCTGCGTATTGTGCGGCGGATGCTTCGGTATCGCGGGGCGGCAGATGCAGTGCAGACTGCGGAGCGCTATGGTTTTGCTATCGAAGCAGCAAAGGAGCTATTAGAAGAACTATGCAAACGTGGAGAAGCTGTAAAACAGGCAGAAAAATATTACCATGCGACACTCTACCGCCGTGCACAGGTTTGGACAATGAAAAACCGCCGCGAGGAAGCGCGTACTTGTCCAGCGGAGGCGTATGCGGCATTGCTGTTATCACGCATGGATTGGAATGCACCAGCGGAGGAAAGCCTGCGGAATATCTTAAAACAATATGCGGGGGCTACACTTCCGGCGGGATACTGGGAAGGCTTTCTTCTTCCGTATTGGGTTAAAAATTACCGCTCTGCGCAATTGGATGCATATCTTGCAGAGGGGGAAGTGTTTTGGCATATGGAAGCTAAGGGCGGACTGTGCTTTGATTATCAGTCGGAAATTGACTGGGAAGCAGATGTATCCAGCCCGCAGCAGGAATTATCGGAAAAGGAACAGATAATTTATCAGGCATTATTAAAACGCGGCGCTAGTTTTATGCAGTCTTTAAATGGCGTGTTAGGCGCAGACTCTCCCTATGATACCTTAATGTCTTTATTGGAAAAGGGGCTGGTAAGCGCTGACAGTTTCGTCCCTGTGCGGCAGTGGCTTGACAAGGAAAAGATGAAGAAAGCAACAGCACGGCAGCGTGTCAATCTGCGCGTTAAAGCATTGCAGGCGGGGCGCTGGGCAGTTGTTCGTCCATTAAAAACGCAGCAGGCTGAAACGGTGAAACAAGCTGAAAATACGGGACTGGCCAAGAAAGCATTAGAGGAAAAGATTGAACATTGTTTCGATCGCTGTTTGATATTATGCAGGGAAACAGCGGCTGGCTGCGGGCTTTCCTGGCAGGAGGTGTTGTCGGTGCTGCGTGTATGGGAGTACACTGGACAGGCACGCAGAGGCTATTTTATAGAGGGAATGTCTGGCGCACAGTTTATCCGTAAAAAGGATTACGGAACCGTTATTCGCAAACTGCAAAATCCTGAACAAAAGTTTACTTGGATAAATGCGGCAGATCCCATGCAGTGCTGGGGAAAGGCGCTATCGCATAGAGAAGGACGAAATTTTTTAAATGTTACAGGAACAGCAGTGGGATGTTTGGGCGGCGCTGTAGTGGCTGTTTTGGAGCGGCAGGGAAATACATTGCGTGTATTTGATGAACTGAATCTGCGGGAATGTCTTGCAGTTTTTGCTCAAGAATATCAAAGGGGACGAATTTTTCCATTATTAAAGCGCATTGTTGTAAAAAAATATCCTGATACTGCCAAGGAAGCATTGACACAGGCTGGATTTTTTAGTGAAATGCAGGATTATGTTCTATATCGTGTTACGATTCACAGTTAAAATGCGCATTAACTGCGCATTAACAACCCAGTACAGCAGATTAGGAACACAAATGTTGTGCCTATGAGCAGATGGAAGCGGTGAATCGTAACCGATACCGATAAACTGTATGAAACTGTCACTTGACAAGAAAAGAAAATTCTATTAGATTTTACTTATAGAGCAAACAGCGGTAGTTTTATTTTTGCTGTTTTTTAAATGAAATGGATATGTGTAAAAGCATACTGGGAGTATAAAAATGCGTAAAATTGTAGTAATTATTGTAACTTTAGTGGTTTCAGCAGGCGCGGCGGCGCTGGGAATAATGTATGTTACTGGACGATTTTTGTTTCATCAGACAGTAAACGGGGAAGATTATTCTTTTCAGACAGCGGTTGAAGCATGGAATAATATTATCGATCAAGTGCCTGATTTTACGCTGATGATCGGTGAGGAAACCTACTATGTCAAAGACGTATTTTATGCTGACAAGGAGGCGGCAATGGGAAGGCAGTCTTTTTTGTCCTGGCTAAAACGTGAACCGATTACTTACGAGGTAGCTATCTATGTGGACGAAGAAGTGCTGGACAATAAGCTGGCTTCTCTCTATACCAAAGGCGCAAATGCCGAAATCGTTCACGACGAGGAAAACGGCTGGATGCTGATACCTGAAAACGCAGGCTGTGATTTTGATATTAAGAAAGTAAAAGAAGCTGTAATTTCTAATTATCAGGATAAAAAAGAAACGACGTTTGTGTTGGATCCCTATTTAAAAGCGCCTGCTGTAACGGCACAGGACTTGCAGGAGGATTTTGAAAATGTAGTTTGGCTCAATGACTTTGTAATTGAGTATACAAACGGTGTTCGCTTTACTGGTAAAGAGTTAAATCAGTATGTGAAAAATTTTCACTTGGATATTCCCCAAGAATTTTTTGATGAATTAATGGGCTCTATCAAGGAGGACTATAGTACAAAAGGTAATTCCTTGATTTTTACCCCGACGGAAGCAGAGGAGTCTATTGTGGTAGATTACGGCACGTTTGGCAAGGCAGTAAATACGGATAAAGAAACTGCAGAACTGCTGCAATTAATGGAAGAACATACTTCGCAGACAGACCGTGTACCAATATTGTCAGGATATGATGTTTTTGGCAGTACCTATTTAGAAGTTTCGATTGAAAAACAGCATTTGTGGTATTATGTGGATGGTGTTTTGCAGAGTGAAACAGATATTGTTACTGGACGAAAAGGGGCACATGATACGCCGACGGGCGTTTACTATATATCAGAATGTATTCCTGGGAAATACTTGACAGGCGCCGATTACAAGACATGGGTTAACCGCTGGATGCGTCTTACCAATTCTGGAATCGGACTACATGACGCTGGCTGGCGCAGTGAGTTTGGTGAGGATGTTTACACACACAACGGTTCGCATGGCTGCATTAATTTGCCCAAAAAATATGCTTATGCACTGTATGAGGATGCCTATGTAGGAATGCCGGTAGTGATATATTAAAAGGAAATTTATAAGGCTCAATATAGAGTTGATTAACGAATGGAAAGGATAAAGCAGATGAAGGATTGGAATACATATTTGGCAGAGGCAGATGACGATTATCTTGTGGGAATCGCAAATAAAGGGCTGCTCAAGCGTGCTTATAAAGATAAAGAAGAAAACAATTATCAAGTGCTTTCCATAGAGGATGAGGCAAAAGTAAACGTTGGAAGTGAAACCGTCTTTATCCGAATGCCGCTGGGCGAAAGCCGTTGTTCCTGCCCCTCGCGCAGCATCTGCCGCCATATAATACTTGGTATTCTAGCATTAAGAGAACAAGTTTTAGGAAATGCAGCCGGCAGTACACCGTTGGAACGCTATGCAGAAGCACTACAGCCGAGTCAGTTAAACATCCAGTCTGAAAACACCGAAATATCACATAAAAATCAAGAAAAACTGCAGGTAAGTCAAGCGGTATCTCAGTCGGAAAATACAGAAACACCACAAAAAAATCAAGAAAAACAGCAGGTAAGTCAAGCGGTATCTCAGTCGGAAAATACAGAAAATATAGAGAATAAGAAAGCGGCTGCAATAAACAAGCAGCCCAATAATTATTCTGATTTTGCAGAGAATAAGATGCCAAATTCCTCGCAGTCAGAACAGACAAGGAAAGATAATTTAAGTATCCAACTACAAACGTGCATAAAAGTACAGGAAGAAATATCCGCCTATCCATTATCCGCAATAAGAAAGGCGCTAGGAAGCAGATATTTACAATTATTTTGCGCACAGGCGAAAGCAAAAGCAGTGCCCCCAATTACCATTTCCAGCGTAATTACGGTCGATTTAGCGGCGCAGGGACAGAGAGTGAAACTGTTATCGCCATTGGAATATTCTACTTGTACCTGTCATAAAAAAGAACTCTGCATTCATAAAGCGGCGGCGCTGTTATGGTGCAAGTTGGAATGGGGAGTTGTAACTCTTGAGGAGATAAATGAAGATTTTAACCAATCGCCACTTCAACGCGAACAGATACATGAAGCTGCTGGTCAAATGAAACAGTTCCTTGAGGAATTACTGGATATGGGGCTGGCGCGTGTTTCGCCGGATGCACTGGACTATATGGAACGGCTTGCAATGATCAGCCATAACGCGCGCCTTGCCAACTTTGAAGGGTATTGGCGCGCTTTGCGTGATTCTTATGAAAATTATTTTAAGCGGAAGGCGTCGTTTCGGGTTGCAGCGTTAATGGAACAGCAGGCGCGGCTGTACCGACGGACACAGCTTTTGTTGGAAGCCAAGAATGACGGCGCGTTTGCGGAACTTGCCGGCGAATTTAAAGCAGATTATCTGCCGGTCGGTACATTAGACTTAATAGGAATTGCAATGGAACGCTACAAGAGCCAGGCTGGGTATGAGGGGGAAACAATATATTTTTTGGAGGAACATACCAAACAATGGTATACATTTAGTTCGGCAAGACCTGTTTTCTATGAAAAGTCAGCACGCCGCGGCAAACCAGAGAAAAAAGCTGCACCTTGGGGGCTTCCGGTGTCGATTGAGGAATTGGCGAAAACAAAAGTTCATTTAACAGATGCAAAAGCGGATATACGCAGAAGGCTGTCGTCAAGCCAAGATACAAGAGGGTGGATTGCCGGAAACCGAAAGGGAGCAGATATACTATGTGTGGAAGATTTGGGAAACTGGTATTATCGGGATTTTGCAGCGCTTTATACAGAGCAGATTGGGACAAGAAAAAGACCATGGCTAAAGGAGCAGGAAGCACAGATAGACAGCATAGACTTGGTTTTTCTGCGACCAACATACTGTGAATCGGCTGTTTTTTCTGAAACAGAGCAGAAGCTGTTTCTTAGCCTTTTTGATGCACAAAACAGGGAGGTCATTGTCGAAGTGGCGTATTCAAAGGAGGAATCATGGGGGATTCGATATTTAGAAAAGATAACCACCAAAACGCTGCCTTGTTTTTTGGGAAAATTATATTATCGGGACGGAAGGATGCGCCTGTATCCCGTGGCGGTATTTGAGAGGGAGGAACTGTGCGAAGATGGATTATAGGAGGCAAAGGGGAGAAGTGTCAAGATGGATTATAGAAGCAAAGGGAAGAAGTGTGAAGGTGGATTATAGGAGCGAGAGGAAGAAGTGTGAAGATGGATTATAG
>VSNQ01000159.1 GCA_009774395.1 Lachnospiraceae bacterium | reverse complement strand
GTTTTGTTGCAAACTTATTATACATTAGAAAGTGCCTTGTGTGTTATTTTATTTTTCAAAAAGTTGTAAAGTGGTGTGTATATATTAAATAAGCGCTAATATATGTACTATAAATGAGCAAATCTGAAAGTTGCACAAAAATTCTTGATTTGAACCAATTGCTAAATGAATGGATTCAAATTAATGTAAATTATTTGTGCGTATAGCATTTGCTGATTGTGCGTTTTAGGGCTGACTAAAAATGAAATTTAGTAAATATTTTGAATTTGCTCATTTATAGAATAATCTTTGAATAATCTGCCTAAAAATATCCAATCATATTTGTAAATAAAAAAAGGATGGTGTACAAATATGATTGGATTGTTTATTGCATTGATATCAGGGGCATTGATGAGCGTTCAGGGTGTTTTTAACACAAAAGTGACAGAAGCAACGAGTATGTGGACAGCAAACGCTTTTGTGCAGTTTACGGCTTTTTTGGTGTGTATTGTAGCATGGGTGGCGTCTGATAGGACACCGGTGAAAAATTTGCTTGCGGTTGAACCAAAATATTTTCTGTTGGGGGGTGTTATGGGGGCTTTTATTACATTGACGGTAATTAAAAGCATGGATGCGTTAGGCCCTGCAAAAGCAGTGATGTTAATTGTAATCGCACAGTTAATTGTGGCGTATTTAATTGAACTGTTTGGTATATTTGGCGTGGATAAACAACCTTTTAGCTGGCGCAAAGTAATTGGAGCGCTTGTTGCAATAGGTGGATTTGTATTATTTAAATGGGAGTAATCAATAAAGGGCAATTTTTATTAAGACAAAAGAAAATGATATGTGATAAAATAGTCCATAGCAAGAATGCATTATCTAAATAATAATGAATAGGAGGATTGTTATGGATCAGTATCAAATAATAGAGAAAATTATATCTTATGTTGCGGAAAATATGGATAAAGATTTGTGTTTGGAAACACTTTCCAAGGAACTTTATTATTCTAAGTATTATATTTCGCGGGTCTTTCTTAAAAATACCGGATATACCATATACCAGTATATTAAACAACAGCGCCTTGATAGAGCCGCAAAGGAATTAATAGAAACAGAAAGTCCAATTGTTGAGATTGCGTATCATGCGCATTATCAATCACAGCAGGCATTTACATTTGCGTTTCATCAAGTGTTTCAAGTCACACCACAGGAATACCGTAAAAATGGCGTAAAGAATTTATGCATAAATAGAATAAAGTTTTCGCTTTTGTTTTCGCTATGTGCTTTTGGGCAAACTACAAGATGGGGGCAAATGCAGAAAGGCAGGGCAGCGGCATGAGTATGATACCTTATGTAATACAGCAGACGAGCCGTGGCGAACGCAGTTATGATATTTTTTCCCGTCTGCTGTCAGATCGGATTATTATTCTTGGTGAGGAGGTAAGTGAGGCTTCGGCAGGCGTAATCGTTGCGCAGCTGCTCTTTTTGGAGGCGGAAGATCCTGATAAAGATATTCAACTCTATATTAACAGCCCAGGCGGGTCGGTATCTGCTGGATTTGCAATTTATGACACAATGCAGTATATCCGATGTGATGTTTCCACAGTCTGCATTGGAATGGCGGCTAGTTTTGGGGCTTTTCTACTTGCGGGCGGTACAAAAGGAAAGCGATTTGCGCTGCCCAATGCGGAGATAATGATTCACCAGCCTGCAATTCACGGTAATGGTGTTCAGGGGCAGGCCACAGATATTCAAATTATTTCAGAAAAAATGCAGAGAAGCAAACAGCGGCTAAACCGTATTTTAGCACAAAACACAGGAAAAACAGAGGAGGAAATCAAGCGCGACACAGAACGTGACAATTATATGTCAGCGCAGGAAGCACTGGAATATGGAATTATTGATAAAATATTTAATCAAGAAAGAATGGATAAGAAAGTTTAATTGTTCGTGAGTATAACGAAAGGATATTATCTGCAAGGGGCTGTCGCATTAAGACAAACATATAAAAGAGCGTCTGACATTGTGTTGCGATTGATACGATATCTTGGATAATCATAGCGTATTGCGACAGTCTCTCTTGCAGATTTTTATGCACACGGGCATTTTAAGGAAAATGTCAGCAGATCTGACAAATAATGGGTGTGTTTATAATAGTTCCCGCCAAGCCGTCATGATTTCTTCGCACGCGTCTGGATCAATTTCGTCAATTGCATCGCATAGCTGTTGGTATAATTCTATGGAAGATGGCTCATAATGGTATTGGGATAGCGATTTTTTCACTTCCTCCATGCCGTCCATATCCAAATCGTCCAAAGCGGTTTGCAGATTATCTAATATTGACAGCAGAATCTCTGGTGTAATCGGTTCTTTATTATGATCAGCGTCTTTATCCTTCTCCGGAAACAGCGGTTTCAATATTTCATAGTAATGGAAATAATGATTGAGTAAAGCTGGTGTTTTTTCCAAAATAAGGCTTTCATTTTCAGCATTTCCGGCTTCTTCAAGCGCTGCAGCTTCCTCAGATAGTGAGAGTGCGCCAATCTGTCGGGAAGCGCTTTTCAGTGCATGAACTTCAATCGTGTAATTATGCCAGTTTTTCTCATCGGTATATTGTTGGATTAGGGCGTGTTTTTTAGTAATTGCTTTGTAATAGTCTTCCAAAATTGACCAGAACAGTTTGGCATTGCCTAGCAGCTTTAATGCGTAGGAGGTGTCAAGGTCTGAGATTTTGGGCGGCAAAGTATCTTCCTGTGAATGGATGCGATTTGCTTTGCCAGCATTAATATTTTTCTTATTGATATTTTTAATCTTTTCTTTGGGCAGCCAATGTTTGAGCTTGGATACGAGGATGCGTACTTCGATTGGCTTGGCGATAAAATCATTCATACCCTCTTGAATAAACATATCTTTAATACCAGATACAGCATTTGCAGTAAGCGCAAGAATAGGAACATGATCATATTCTCTATGTAGCCGCCGAATAATATGTGTTGTTTCCACACCGTCTACTTCAGGCATCATATGATCCATTAGGATTAAATCATACATTTTACTGCTAATTTTTTCAACGGCGTCCGGTCCGCTGATTGCGGTGTCTATCTGCATGGAAAGCGGTTCTAAAAGTCCTTCGCAGACGGTTAAATTAATGGCGTTGTCATCTACAATTAAGATTTTTGCTTCTGGTGCAGTAAAATCATAAAAAGCATCTGAAGTATCCGGATTCTCATAAAGATGAATGTCTTCATTAAATATCGCAGCCAAAAACAGGGCAGAAAGCGGTTTCTTAGCAACAATTACGTTGGACTGTTCATAGGTTAGCGAAGCGTTGTAATTGACCAGCACAACTGCCGTAATATCGGGATTTTTATTTAGGAAATACTGAATTGGTTCCGAAAAGGATTTATCTTCCAAGAAAATATATGTATTTTTATCCCCTTGAATTTCCACTAATTCATCAATAGAAGATATATTGGTATAGGATAGGTTCATTCGATTCATATCCTCCTGTAATTGGTTTAGAATATAGGGATTTTCAATATATCCATAAAAATGAATGATTTCCTGTTCAGCAAGCTGGATGCTGGGCTCGATATTGGCAATTTTCTGCGGAACTCGAAAAGAAAATGTGCTTCCTACGCCATAGGTACTTTCCACAAAGATATCGCCGTTCATAAGGTTAAGGAGCTGCTTACTGATAACAAGTCCCAGCCCTGTGCCTTCAATATTGCGGTTGCGTTTACTGTCAAGCTGCTGGAAGGATTGAAACAGCTTGTTAATATCGTGTTCGCGAATGCCAATACCTGTATCCAAAACAGAGAAAAGCAGTTCCACGTTTTCACTATCAAGGATATTATAATCAAATATAAGTTTAACTTGGCCTTTTGAGGTAAATTTTACTGCATTGTTGGCAAGATTTATTACGATTTGTTTAATGCGTACACTGTCCCCAAACAAAAGACGAGGGATATTGGGATTAATGCTGAGAATCAGTTCTACATTTTCTTTGTCAAGGCGTGTCCCAATAATGCTGGCAACATCATTAATTACGGAAATCGGTGCATATTCTTCTACAATAATATCCATTTTGCCGGATTCCACTTTAGAGAAATCAAGGATGTCATTAATAATTGTCAGTAGGGTTTTGCCGGAGGACTTAATTTGATCAATATAGTTTCTGGCGTTTGGTGGAAGGTCTTCTCGCAGTGCCATTTCTGCAAGTCCGATAACTGCGTTCATGGGTGTGCGGATTTCATGGCTCATATTAGCAAGGAAATCTGATTTTAAGTTCGCAACTTTTTCAATCTCAATATTGGCTTGTACCATAATATATTTATGGTAGGAAAGCGTGGAAAGCGCGTCGGTCAGTGTATAAAGAAATTTAGCAGCGTTTTCCAATACGGTGCGGTCAATAACGGGGACTTCCAGCATGGATTGCAGGTAATTGATGAGATCAATATCCAGTTCAGATGCTACCTGCATTACTTTTGTAATGTCGGGCGGCTGGGTCAGTACCTGACCGCCGATAAAGCAGCCGATCATTTTATCACCTGCCATAATTGGAGCGGCGAAATCCATAAGTCCTGCATGACAGTAGTAGGTAATTGAAGTGCCGTGTTTTAAGGCAAGCTCCGCGCCGCGTTTGTCGCACTGCTCGCAGCGAAGCCCACCGATTGGGGATTTACGAGTGTATTTACAGAATCTTGTGTTATTGGATCCGCTGGTGAGGAGCTTGCCATTGGCGTCCGTGATAAGCGCCGCAATGCCCGTTACCTTCGAGAACGCATCTTGAATTTTTTGCAGCATTTCTACTTCAAATAAATCGGTAAGCGTTATTTCATCTGTAGCGGAATTTTTTCCCCCGTTTATCAAAGCCCGTTCTTTATTAAGCGAAAATTTTTCTCCGTTCATACAAGCTCCTTCTTTCATTATTTTAATATTATCGTTCCAATATTTCGTGAACTTTATTTAATAACGTTTCTTTATCAATTGGTTTCAAAAGATATCCGCGCGGCTTTAACGAAAGTGCCTTCTGGATTTTAACGGCGTCGTTAGTACCCGTTAAAAATACAATCGGAATATTTGCAGTCGCGGGATTTGCCAGCAGCTTTTCCATAACGGCGGGGCCGTTTTCATCTGGCATTTCATAGTCGAGTAGAATGAGCTCTACGGGTTTTGTTTGTAAATAACGCAGTGCAATTTTTCCACTGATTGCAGTTGCTACTTCGTATTCTTCGTCTAAATGTCCTTTAATGGTTTTTAGCATTACTGGTGAGTCATCTATAATCATAACACGCTTTTTGGGGACGAGTTCCCGGATAAGCTTAGCAGTTGCTTCTGTCATGGAAGCCTCTTTTTGGATGGAACGTGCGAGCGCTTCTAATTCCTCAAGTTCCTGTTCGGCATCTAATGATACTTCCTGCACTACAGTTTTAGAACTGCTAGAGCTTTTTTCCCCGAAAAATTGAAGCAGATTTTCTTTTATAGCAGGGGTCAGTATTGGTCTTTTTAGAACCAGATCATAATCGCTTGCAACATGCTCGCGGTAAAAAGCATAGTCATCGTCACTGCAAATTAATATCAGCTTTATAGTCGGTTTGAGCATATTTTCGTTCAGGTTGATAACAGATGTAATATTGTCCCGCGTTTCAGAACTCATACAGTAGACAACTGCGCTCGGACTAAAATATTTGATATGCCCCAATAGGTCGGAATAGTTTGTTGTAGAAGAAAGGCATTCAAAACAGTCGTTCATTTGTGTAAAAAACTCACTGATAACACTCGTATTTTTACCTGTTAATAATAATTTGTATTTCATAATATCCCTCCATTCCGGCATTGCCTTATTTTAATTTATTATACCATAAAAATGGACAATAATAAAGACATAATCCATTATATTATTCCTTTGTGAAATTATTATAAAAAGTGATGCAATTTGTGCAAATATTGGTTATACTAGAGAGGCAGGAAGCAGTATGCAGGAAGGAGGCTACATAAGTGTTAGAGTTAAAAGACGTTTCTTATCATGTGGAGGATGGGAACGGTAAAGATATATTAAATCACATTAATTTGGAAATTCATGATCGCTTTACCGCAATTACAGGGCCTAATGGCGGAGGAAAGTCCACACTTGCTAAACTGATAGCAGGCATTCTTCAGCCTACCGATGGTCAGATTTTATTTGATGGGCAGGATATTACAAAGATGTCGATTACAGATCGGGCAAAACGCGGAATTAGTTTTGCATTTCAGCAGCCAGTACGTTTTAAAGGAATTACGGTATTTGATCTAATTCGATTGGCGTCAGGCAAGACGGTCAGTATCGAGGGCGCATGTGAATATTTGTCTGAAGTGGGGCTTTGCGCAAGGGAGTATATTAACCGTGAAGTAAACGCAAGCCTATCCGGCGGAGAGTTAAAGCGCATTGAAATCGCCACGGTTATTGCAAGGGGAAGGAAACTTTCCGTATTTGACGAGCCGGAGGCAGGGATTGATTTATGGAGTTTTCAAAATCTGATACAGGTTTTTGAAAAAATGCATCAGGAAACACAGGGCTCTATTGTAATTATTTCCCATCAAGAGCGCATTTTAAATATTGCGGATCGAATTGTTGTAATTGCGGAGGGGGAAATAGCGAAATCTGGCACAAAGGACGAAATTATTCCCGAATTGTTAAACGGGACGTTATCGTGCAGACATAATGCGGGAGGGTGTATTCATGGATGAGTATCAAAAGAGTTTGCTAGAGCAGGTTGCTGGTCTGCATGAAGTGCCTGCGGGGGCATATAATATACGCGCCAACGGACAGGCAGCAGGCAGACAGTCAACAGAGCATATTGAAATTGTGACAAAGGAAGATAAACAGGGAATTGATATTTATATTAAGCCAGGTACAAAAAAAGAGAGCGTGCATATTCCAGTTTTAATAACGCAGACAGGATTAAAAGAACTTGTGTATAATGATTTTCATATTGGTGAGGACTGTGATGTTACCATTGTGGCAGGGTGCGGCATTCATAATAGCGGAAGCCAAACAAGCGAGCACAGCGGTATTCATTCGTTCTTTATTGGTAAAAATGCAAAAGTAAAATATGTTGAAAAGCACTACGGAACGGGAGAGGGAACCGGCGAGCGTATCATGAATCCGCAGACTGTTATTGAAATGGCGGAAGGCAGTTATATGGAAATGGAAACGGTACAAATCAAAGGAGTGGACTCTACAGAGCGCAGTACGAAAGCGAAACTTGGCGAGGGCGCACAGCTTGTGATTAAGGAAAAATTAATGACACATGGAAAACAGACCGCTGTTACGCGTTTTTATGTGGATTTAGACGGCAGAGAATCCAGCACAAATGTAATTTCGCGTTCTGTGGCAAAAGATAGTTCTGAGCAGACATTTTATTCGCAGATTAATGGGAATAACCAGTGTGCTGGACATTCTGAGTGTGATGCTATTATTATGGATAATGCCATAGTGCGTGCAGTACCAGAAATTACTGCCAATCATTTAGAGGCGAGCCTGATTCATGAGGCGGCGATTGGAAAAATTGCAGGTGAACAGTTAATTAAATTAATGACCTTGGGGCTGACTGAACAGGAAGCAGAAGAGCAGATTGTAAATGGTTTCTTAAAATAGACAAGACATAGGGGAACTATAAACAGCTATAAATTAATAAGAGAAAGGAAGGTATTTTTATGGAAACAGTAAAATGCATTGAAACTAGGAGAAGTATTCGGAAGTTCAAGGCAGAAGCGGTTTTGCATGAAACCATGCAGGAAATCGTGGCAGCAGCAGCGTTTGCACCTTCATGGAAAAATACGCAGGTAACACGCTATATTGTGGTGGAGAACGCGGAAATCAAGGAGAAGATTGCAGACGAAGCAACGCTTGGCTTTGCGCATAATAATGGTATTATTAAAGCCGCGCCGGCGCTGGTAGTCGTTACAATGGTTCATGGCAGAAGCGGTTTTGAACGTGACGGCTCTTACACTACTAGCAAGGAAGACCGCTGGGAGGTTTTTGACGCAGGACTTGCAACACAAACTTTCTGCCTTGCAGCGCATGATAAAGGGGTAGGCACAGTAATTCTGGGAATCTTTGATGAAAATAAGGTTGCAGAGATTGCAAAAGTTCCCGAAGGTCAGAAAGTAGCAGCACTGGTAGCAGTGGGCTATGCCGACGAAGATCCGGCTGCACCAAAGCGTAAGAGCACAGAGGAACTGGTGCAATTTGTTTAGAACGGATTCAAATAGCAGTAAAAAATATATAATTGGCAGGGAAGACGAAATCTCTTACATAATAAAAAGGATAAAAGCTGTATAGAATGTGTATCAGCCTTTATCCTTTTTGTATATAAGCATCCAAGGGAAATATATCAGCAAGCTGACAGGTATCCAGCGGGCGAGTAGGGGAAAAATCAAGATGCTCAACTTGAATATTACTCTGTTTCGTCTTGATTTTTATTGAGAGATTCGATCCCTAAACGTATCAGTTCTAAAGCAGCAGCGGAACGGCTTGGATAGCGATTTTCAAAACGAAAGTCGTCAATCTTTTTTAAAAGTTCCTCATCAATAACAATCGTGAAACGTGGTTTGCTTGTGGGCATGATTGTCACCTCCTAATTTTATAGCTTACACAAGTTCATAAAATATGTCAACAATAAAAATTAAAAGGTTGACAGTTCATAAAGTATGAACTATACTTAAATAAAGTTCATACTTTATGAACTAAGAAAGGAGATTATTATGACAAATAAAAAGTTAATGATTATTGTAACACCAGAAATGGAGCTTTTATTGAATAGAGTCAAAAAAGAAATTTTTCCACCTGTGCGGTTGCAATATGGCTAGGAGCAGCAATAAAGCAACAGAAATATAATTCTCATATTCTTCCATAT
>VSNQ01000158.1 GCA_009774395.1 Lachnospiraceae bacterium | reverse complement strand
AACCTTCATTTCTACGAAGCAGTAAAACCGCAAGAAATTGAAACTCCTGATGTGTCAATTCCCTTAAACGGGAAACATCCATTTCTACCTACTACTTCGCACAAACTTATGCTAATAGCTCTGATGTGTCAATTCCCTTAAACGGGAAACATCTATTTCTACTTTTGGCACTTATACTAAAAGATATAGAAAACATTGTGTGTCAATTCCCTTAAACGGGAAACATCTATTTCTACTGTATCCTCTCACAAGCCGCTAAAATGAAGGCTTTCAGAACTCATTTTTGCAGGTAATTGTCTGAATATTCTGATAACTTCTTTGTGTAGTTCACTTTTATGTTTTTCTAAAAATTGTATTCATATCTGTACAATCCTGCTGCTAAATTATGGTTTTATTCTACCATACATAATACAAATATTCAACCTTTAAATATGCTTTTTTACAAAATATAAAATAAAAAGACCAAAATCCGCTTTTTATATCTTGCGCATTAAGGTCTTTATATTTTTAAAAGCTGTCATCGCATATGAATGAAACAGATATGGTCTGATATATGACATGTATCAGCAGGGCAAGGGTTTAGTGTCTGCCGGATATGGGTATTTGCAGATAATCAATCAGGGCAGTTTCCATAAGCCGGGAATAGTTTACCTTTTGTTCTTCCGCAATCCTTTTCAGCCATGCTGGGAGAGTGATGTTTGTCTTGATGCGCTCGTTATCTTTTTTCATGCGGAATAAATCGGGGTGGATTGTAATGGGCATTACAACATTTCCCTCTGTATCTTCTTTGGAGAGGTTCACGGATGGAGTGGGGATTTCCTCATTGTCACATTCCATACTGTAAACATGGAGGCTAGCGGCTTCTGCTGCCATGCGTGCACCTTCTTCCAGATTATCCCCAACACTGATACATCCAGGTAAATCAGGAAAGTAGATACTATACGAACCGTCTGTTGATGGCTCAAAGACTGCAAGATAAGTTAAATTCTGCATAAATTACGCTCCTTCCTATAATAATCGCAGGCATTATGGTTCTTTGAATCAGGCTATTTCAGCCCCGCCTGCTTGTATATATTGTTTAGTGTTCCCGGTTTCAAGTCCCTGTTGTGATTTGGGATTGTGACTTTTCCGGGCTTTGTTGGGTGTTTTAGGCTTATGTGGGAGCCTTCCTGATTAGTGGTGTAGCATCCATCTTTGCGAAGCACCTTTAGTATTTCCCGAACTGTCATATGGAGTCCTCTTTATATTATGTATTATACGCCTATTTTGTGCGTATGACAATAGCTTTTTTGCGTATAAAGTATGCGCATTTTTCAGGACAAAGGGTATAAAAGTGATTTTTCTAAGAAGAAATATTTAGAAAAAAATGTATTTGACGCGTTTCGATAATTGAGAGTTGCGAATGATACTAGGGCTGCCATTTTTGCAGCAGCCCATAAATCAGAGAGAAAAAATAATTATACTCACGAACGATTAGATTTTCCTTTCTGCACAGCACGTATTGTCCGCTTATGCAATATGGGTTGTGCAGAAATTGGAAAATCTTAACGGTTGTTAGTATAGTTTACTCTTTCTGAACAGGAATCCACAATTCGCAGATCAGCCCTTTTTCGCCTTTTTCAAAATAGATCTCATAGTCTGTGCTGTCTGTCTGTGTATAGCCTGTCTGCGGCACAAATTCCTTGAAAAATCGGCTCCAAGTTTCTCCAATACAGTTTCCGTCAGCCCCTATGCAGGGAAATACGGCATAATCTGCAGGTTCCGCTTCCCATATTGTATAGCCGTTGTCTGTAAACTGTTCTAATTTAGAAGTGTCTGTATCGGCGTCAATAATAATCCCAATTCCATAATTAAAATGGGTATCATTATCCTTTGTAGGGCTGCATAAGCCGTATAAATCCCGTTTCCCAGCGGTTCGAAGCTGCTTCATCGGTTCAAGAAGATTCTTTTCGTTGCATTCTGTCCAAAAGTCGGGGACGCTGTGGTCAGTGTCATCATTGATGCATTCGGTTGGAAATGCTCTTACGATTGCGAGAAATTTTTGTTTTGCTGTGTGTTCCATTCTGTAATCCATAATAGTACCACCTTCTATAATTAATTTTATTACAAGGGGTTGAAACAAACGAAGCTTTGTGCCTTTTTGTTTTGCCTGCTTGGGCGTTGCGCCGTGAAAACGCGAAAAGGCTTTACAAAAGCTTTCCGGCGTATCATAGCCGTATTTATATGCGGCGTCGAGTACGGATATATCGGTTGTCTGTAGTTCTTGGGCTGCCAATGTCAGGCGGCGATTCCGGATATATTCGTTTGCTGTAATGCCGGCAATAAAGCTAAAAGTTCGATGGAAATTGTAGTTGGACATATGTACACTTTGGGCAACATCCATATAATTGATATTTTCGCAGATATGATCCTCCATAAACTGTATCGCCTGCTGCATATATTGTATCGACATTTGGTTCTCCCTCCTTGTTAAAATAATTATAGATGGCGCTGCCTAAAAAATCCTGTCTATGTTTGCACAACTTTGTCCAATTTATAATGGCGAACGTGAAAGACTGGTAGTTTAGGCATTGGATTCACCAACAATTCTTGATAAAATACTTTTTTCTTTGAATCGTTTTATGTTTGTTTCCTAGCCGGTGTCCGTAAAGCGGATAATTAAGCGTATCGCTTAGTTTCGCTCTATATACCAACTGTATGCATTGAAAATTAAAGTCTGATTGCAGCCGTGAAATATCGGTGACAGGGTCTGCTCCATAAGATTGTAAATCTCAGACTCTGTTTTTTGGTGGTTTTGTATCTGCAAATTAACATTCGACTGGGTCATCATAAAACGGATAAAGGAATCTAACGCAAATTTATAGGGTATTTGATAGGTTACCTGTTTTTTTATAGTAAATTCCTCTGGCATATCGCTTGGATGCCATATATCTTCATTTCGCGGCGGTTTCGGGAAATTGGTTAGATATAGGTTATGAAACCATTCCGTGTAGGCGCTATTTCCCAGCATTTTATCTGATATCCAGAAATCATAGATAATCAGCATAGCTTTTTCTGCCATAATAAGGTTTAAGTTCTTGAGAAATTTATCTTTATCTACCCAGTTAATCACGCCTGCCGCCGTTACGATATCGTATGGCGTTTCGGGAAGAAGTGATTCCTCAGCCTTCGCCGTATAAAAAGTAAATTCTGAAGCGGCATAGGTATCCAGGCATACCTGAATCATTTCGCTTGAAATATCGGTTCCTGTTACGTTATCGCAGATAAGCCTTAATGCTTTTGTTGACAATCCTGCGCCGCAGCCGACGTCAAGTCCGTTATGAAAGGATTTTGTTATATTTAAGTCGGACTTTATCCGTTCTATAACATATTTGTGCAGCCAAGGTCTGTCAGATGCATAGCCGTGGGCAATTCTTTTGTCGTCAAATAATTTATTGTTCATTGTTGTGTTACCTCCTTGGGTGTTATAAAAAGTTTAATTATAATGTACGCCACTAACATTTTTTCGTGGACAATTCTTATGCTATCAATTAATGTATTGTTATTTGTTGTATTACCCCTTGGGTGTTATAAAAGGTTCAATTATAGTGCACGTTACTGATATTTGCGGTTGATATATATTGGCGAATGCTTAAAAATGGCAATAGTAATACAAATCAGTATAACAACATTGATATATATTGGCGCAAGTGTTTAACTCTGTCAATAACACCGATTCACGAGTGCTTAACTTTGCCAATAACACCAATTTACGAGCACTTTAAATTTGCCAATAACGCTGACTTACGAGCGGAATTATCTTGCGTGATAGGGTAATATTTATCGCTCGTGAGTATAAAATATATTGTTTACGATAAACTGAATATCTCTAATTTCTGACATCATTTCTTGATAGGTGCTTTCCTGTTCTTTATCTGTTGGAGGATACTGCACATCGGTTGCGTATAGAATCGCATAAGTGGCATTTTCTGTCGCAAATAGGTATTGACCGATTCCTGCGATACCTGATTGTTCAAATTCCTTCGCTGACATGGAATAGTCGGCATACTGGAATATATAAAAGAGAGTCCCACGGTATAATATTTCACCGGATTCGTCAGTTGGTATTTGTGCATCATAGATGGATTTGACACAAAACTCCCACATAATGGAATTGTATGGTGTGAAAGTATCCTCTATCACTTTATATTTGTCCTTCCATTTGTCGGGTAAAATCAGCGTAAGCCCGATTTCTTCTAGTGCAATAACTTCTTGTTCGGTGGGCACTTCCACTATGATTTCACGGGCGAAAGCGAATGCACCTACACTAAAACTTGATACCATAAGAGCAAAGATTGCCGCGGCGGTCAAAAAATGTCGGATTCTTTTTTTATGGTGTACCATAGCATATTTAGGGATTTGCGCTGCTTGTTGTACAAGCCTGTCGTCAATATTTCCAATATGATCAGAAAGTTGTTTTTGGTTCATTTTCAATACCTCCCTGTGCGTTTTTCCATATGAATCAATTGAGATTGTACGTCTGGAAACAGTTCTTTATTTTAAACTTCAATTCCTTCATTTTCTAAATGTGCCCGTAGTTTCCGGCGCATTTCGTACAGCATGGATTTAATTTTGCTTTGTGAAAATCCTGTACTGTGACAAATATCTTCAATAGAGTCAAAATACCAGTATCGACGAATAAACACATTTCTTTTTTCTTCGCATTGTTGCCAAAGAAATTTGTCAATGATATTTTCAATGTGTCTGCATTCGGCTTCGGATTCAACGCTGTCTGTTCCTGATACGCAATCGCCCAATTCTTCAAAGGATGCAACTGCTATAGGATTTCTTTTTGCCGCAGAAAGGTATTCAAATTTTTTTAATGCCAGATTTCTTGTAATTCTACTGATGAAAGCAGAAAATATATTGGGTCTTCTGTCTGGAATCGTGTTCCAAACGGCAAAGTATGTATCATTGACACATTCTTCACTATCTTCATAGTTTAAAAGAATATTTTGCGCAATGCAAGCACATAGTCTGCCATATTTTTTTGAAGTTTCTTCAATTGCTGTTTCTTTTCGTTCCCAATACAGTTCTATGATTTTATGATCGTCCACATATTTTTCCTCCCCTCTCACAAATGAACTTTCGTAACAGTTCAGATAACCCATTGAACTGTTACGTATCTAGCCATTGGAAATCGCTTCGCGATGGGCTGGATACCTCCAACCACTACATTTTATTACGGAGCTGTTGCAACAAGCTTTGATTATACAAGATATCGAATCAATCGCATCATGATGTTAGACTATCTTGTATACGTTTTCTTAATTACGACAGCCCCTACCTGAATTGTTACGAACTTTCAATATATATGTACGGTTTTTTGTGCCGTAGGTTGTAAATTTATCAAAATTTATTAACCGTTTCATTGCATAGAAGTGACGAATCTATTATCCTTAAAGTAGGAGGTGAAGATATGGCAAATGAAAATAAAAAAGATTTTAACGCTATGTTACGTGACAATAAAGATATGCCAAAGGTTCAGACCATTACAGATCAAAAAAGTATAGAGAATTATGGTGGAAATAAAATGTATTTTGCTCCGCCAATTGACTATGATAAGGTAATGAAGAAAATTCCTTATGGTAAAGTAATTATGGTTGGAAAAATACGAGAATACTTTGCTGAATTAAGTGGAGCAGATTTTACCGAACCGATAACAGCAGGAATTTTCGTTTCTATCGCAGCATGGGCAAGTTATCAACGTGATAATGATGAAACACCTTACTGGCGAACCTTGAAAGCAAATGGGGAGTTAAATGAAAAATACCCCGGTGGTGTTGAAGCACAGAAAGCAAAGTTAGAAACAGAAGGACATATCATTATTCAAAAAGGACGTACAAATATACGATATTATGTCAAAGATTATGAAAAAGTTCTTTTTGATTTGAAGTAGGAAAATTGCAAACTGCCTGCCAACACCATAAATTTACCTTGATTTTTAATCAGCGTGCATTTCATTCCAATAATAATCAATCTGCCTTGCAGAGATAAACAAATAACACTCTTTATGGTAGGGTGGTTCTTGCATCCAGAGCCAGCAGGTATACAAGACTGTTTGATACCCTTGGTATGTATATAGAAATTCCAGTTCATATTGCCTGTTGTTGATATCGTTAAGAAATTGGCTAAGTTCATATAGCTCGCGGATATCTCTTGTATCATTTTCTTCTGTAAAAATATAAATGGTTACAGCCACATCAGGTCGATACAACAGATGGAAGTCGAGTCTGGCTTCCCCTGTGTAAGCGGCTTGCTGGTGGGGATTGTCAGGATGCTCCGCTTCAATATCAATGCCTTCCGGAAAGTAGAGAGATAAAATATTGCTTTCTATGGATGCCTTTGCCGCACGGCAGTCGTGCAGGCTGATAAATTCGCCGTTAGCGTCATGGTATTGGTACATAAAATCCTCCGAATTTTGTATCGTTTCTTAATGGGAAATGCATAAAATTATTATAACATGGGCTGACAAAAAAATAAATGGTGTCAATGGAAATTCCTTGACAATGTTGTATGGAGTCAGTTATGGACAAGGTAAACATTGACGTATAAGTGACTTGTTGCTATAATCAAAAAAAGTAACAGGTTGTCAATAGGAGTTTTAGTAGATGAAAACAATCGTAATTTATCATTCGCAGACAGGGTTTACAAAGCGTTATGCCGAATGGATAGCGCAAGAGGCGGGGGCTGACTGCCTTGAATTATCAGCCGCAAAAAAGAAAGATTTAACGGCATATCAAGCAATTATTTTTGGAGGTTGGGCTTGTGCGGGCAGTATTAGTAAAATTGGTTGGTTTAAGGGAAATATAGACAAATGGGCAGATAAGAAGCTGATTGCATTTTGTGTTGGGGCAAGTCCAATAGAAAATCCGGATGTTGAAGTAGCACTTAAACGAATTTTCAATGCGTCGGAGCAGAAAAAGGTAAAGACGTTTTACTGTCCGGGAGGGTTTCATTATGACAGAATGTCCATTGCGTCTAAACTTATGATGAAAATGTTTATACAAACACTGAAAGCAAAAAAAGATAAAACCGAGCAAGAAAAAGTAATGATAAAAATGATTTCTTCGTCCTATGATATTTCGGATAAAAAATATATTGAACCGATTTTGGAATATTTGAAAAAATAATGCTGTATTTAATTGCTGCTGAAAAATAGGAGGGATTATTGATGTTAAAACAGGTAAATAGCGTATTAAATATTATTATTGGGAGTACGATTGGTGTATTTCTTGGGAAAGGAATCTATGTATTTTGGGATTATAAAAATCATTCGGAACTTTATGCTATGCAGTCTGCGCCTTGGTATACCTGTATCTTAGTTTGTGGCATATTGGCACTTATTACTTTGATAATCTGCTTTACGATAAAGTTTATTCTCCATTATTGGGGTAAGGAACTGTAGAAAACGCGGATCTGTAACAGAATCCGTTGTATTCTTTATTGGTACGAAACATATTGGAATGTACAATGGATTTTAAATATAAAGATAATGTTATAAAAAATGATATTATAAGTAGGAAGGAATTAAATTCATGAAATTACTACATATTTCAGACCTTCATATTGGAAAGCGGGTGAATGAGTTTTCTATGATTGAAGATCAAAAGTACATTTTGCGGCAAATTTTAACGATTGCAGATCAGCAGCAGGCAGACGGTGTTATGATTGCGGGGGATATCTATGATAAGCCAGTGCCCTCTGCTGAAGCGGTGCAGGTGTTCGATTGGTTTCTAACAGAGCTTGCGGATCGTGGGAAAAAGGTTTATGCGGTAAGCGGCAATCATGATTCTGCGGAACGGATTGCATTCGGCGCACAGCTAATGCGCGGAAGGGGGGTGTATGTATCGCCTGTTTATCGTGGCGAAACCGCAAAGTATACGCTGACAGATGCCTACGGGGAAATGAATATATATTTGCTGCCATTTATAAAACCCGCTGTAGTGCGCCACGCATTAGAAGGACTGACGGATACAGATGCAGATTTCACGCAGGAAGAAGTATTGTCAGATGCGGCGGAAAAGGAAAAGTCGTCCAAAGTTTTGCCAAGAAGCTGTTATGAAACGGAGAAGTCATCAAAAGTTTCGCTGGAAAGCTGTTATGAAACGGAAAAACTGTTAAAAGTGTTGTCGGAAAGCTGTTATGAAACGGAGAAGCCGTCAAAAGTTTCACCGGAAAGCTATTATGATGCGGTAAAAATTGCCATAGAGCGCATGAACGTAGACACAAGCAAACGCAATATTTTAATTGCGCATCAGTTTGTGACAGGCGCTGGACGCTGCGATTCGGAGGAGGTATCTGTCGGCGGTTTGGATAATGTGGAATCGGAGGTCTTTGATGCCTTTGACTATGTGGCGCTGGGGCATATTCACAGCCCGCAGTTTATCAAACGGGAAACGCTGCGGTATTGCGGAACGCCGTTAAAGTATTCCTTTTCGGAAGCCGATCAGGAAAAATCGGTTACGGTTGTTGAATTTGCAGAAAAGGGAAATATTCAGTTGTCTACAGTGCCTCTTGTTCCGCTTCGTGATATGCGCAGAATCCGCGGAACGTATCTGGAAGTAACAGCACGCACATTTTATCAGGAGTTTAATAAGGAGGATTATGTGCAGGTTACGCTGACTGACGAGGAGGATATTCCGGATGGATTGCAGAAGCTGCGCATTATTTATCCTAATTTAATGCGTTTAGAATATGATAATAGCCGTACAAAGCAAAGTCATATGATAGAGCGTGCGGAAGATATTGAGCAGAAATCGGAACAGGAATTGTTTGCAGAGTTTTATGAACTGCAAAATAACCAGCCAATGAATGCAGAACAGGCGGCGTTTGTGGCACAGTTAATTGCGGCGTGCAAAGAACAGGATAAATAGCAAAGTCCAGCTAAGAAATGTCAATAGGCAAAATGAAAAATGTTAAAAAAAGTTTTTCTCAAGTAGTTAAAGAAAAA
>VSNQ01000157.1 GCA_009774395.1 Lachnospiraceae bacterium | reverse complement strand
ATTACATTGTAATAATTACAAAGCCAATAAGTAAAAGAAAGGAAACAAAGAAAATGAGTATGAAAATAAATATAAAGAAATTAAAAGCTGATGCAGTTATTCCAAAAAGAGGAAGCAAGCAAGCAGCAGGATATGATTTATATGCGTACACACAAAATCCAATAACGATTGAACCACATAAAACAGAATTAATCCACACAGGAATAGCAATAGAGATACCAGAGGGATATTTCGGTGCAATTGTTGCTAGAAGTGGTTTGTCTGTGGAACAAGGATTAAGACCTGCAAATGCTATTGGAATCTGCGATTCTGATTACCGAGGGGAATATATAGTAGCATTACATAATGATTCAGACTGTGTTCGGGTAATAAAACATGAGGAGCGGATTGCACAATTAATAGTAATGCCATATTTAGAAGTAGAATTTAATGAGGTTGATAAGTTAGAGGATACAGAGAGGGGAATAGGAGGATTTGGAAGTACAGGGAAATAAAAAATAGATTTAATTCTAGCAAGTGGTTAAGGAATAATATAAAAAAAAGATCGTTGAATATTTAGAAAAGTATACATATTGTGATATATGTAGTTCTTACATGGAATGTCCATATAGAAATAATTGTAAGAATTGTGGTGATATGAGAGCGTTGAAAATCTTCAAGTCTGGTGGCGCGTCAAATGAAAATTAGAAAATATTAAAAGGTTGGACAAAAGAATGGCTTATTGTGAAAGATGTGGGAAATATTGTGCAGACCACTATACATATTGCAAGGAATGTTATTATCTGCTTGGTCAACCATTTGGAATGGCGATTAAGAGAGGGCACAAATGTAGAAAGTGTGGTGTGACAATACATGGGAGATACATTTATTGTATGGATTGTGCCAAGAAAAAAGGATTTGTAAAAAATAGTTATTAAGGAAGTGATTTAATGGCGATTAGGCATGAAAACCAATGTGTAGATTGCGGTTTCCCATGTAAATATGAGGCTTGCAGATATTACAAGGTCGCAACCCCTGTATGCGATAACTGCGGGGAAGATGTGGAAAAGTTGTATCTTTTGGACGGGGAAGAATTGTGTGCAAGTTGCGTGTTGGAGAGATTGGAGGTTGTGGAATGAAAAATATTATTAAATTTCCGTGTATGGAAGTAGAAGATAAAGAATATTCAGAAGAAACTTTTAAATGGCTTGTTGATAGGATAAAAGGATATGTTGATTTTTTAGCTCGTAATGCACCTAAAAAGGATAAATCAGAATGGAGCAAGAAATTTATTGTTATATTAAAGTTTTTGGGAGATTACAGTTTGGAGGATAAGTTAAAAGTATTTGAATCAAAGCAGTAAACAAGCCAAAATATTATGTTCCTTATACGAGGAGGTAGCGGAATGAGCAGAGTTAATAAATACAGGGGCATACACATCCATGTACACCCACAAAACAAACACCTTAACAGAAGATGGGTTTACGGCTATTTGGCAGATGAAAACCATATCAATTCGCCAGAATTAGAGGGAGAATTTCTGGTTGATAAAGATACAGTCGGGCAGTACATAGACGTTAAGGATAAAAATGGAAAGGAAGTGTATGAGGGGGATATTGTACGAAAAATTGAAAGCTATGCAATATTGTGGAAAAGTGCATATTCCTTTTATCTAATTGAGTGGAATGATAAGAAGTGTGCATTTGTTGCAAGAAATACTGTTTCTAATGAAACATTTTTACTTTACGAATTAGGAGAAATTGAAGTTTTTGGAAATGTGTATGAAAATGCGGATTTGGTAAAGGAGGTTGATTGATAATGGTAAAGAGAACGCCGGATAATTGTGGAATTATTAAAAAAATAGGTGAGCCGGGCAGAGATGAAGATGGCAAGTGTATGGGTTTTGGCAGGGCAGAGAAAGACGATGAACCGTGTGAACCATGCAAAAAGTGCAAATACTGTACAAGCTATGAGGAGGAATAAAATGAGTAAATCTATTTTAGTGATTGATACGCCGGGGAATTGTACGGTATGTGAATATTACAATAAAGAAAATGATGAATGTAAAAAGGAAGAATTTGCAGTTTGTTATGAGCACAGAACGGGAGATAGATGTCCGTTAAAACCTGTTCCACGAAAACAATACGCAAACCCTATGAACGGGTATATTGCAGGTTATAATGATTGCATTGACGAGATTTTGAAAGGAGCAAATGGGAATGAGCAGAGAACATCTTTATAAGGCAAAACGCGCGAATTGGAGAGAACTGCCGAAAGATAAATGGTGGGTTGAGGGTTATTTTATTGAACAAAATCATCCAGAATACCATGCTTATATTGTTAAATATATCAATATTGAAATAGATAATAGATATATTGATATATTAGAGCATGATATTGTTGAGATAGAACCTGAAACCATCTGTGAATATACAGGTTTAATAGATAGGAAAAATATGAAGATTTTTGAAAACGATATATTCCATATCGGAGATAAAAATATACCATATTTTGTTGAATGGCATAACACAAGATTTACGGGAAAAGCAGTAAGAGCAGGAGATAGGGTTGGATTATTATATTGGAATTGGAGGGAATGTATTGAAATAATGGGAAATTTACATGACAATCCCGAACTTTTAAAAGGAGATGAGGCAGAATGAAAGAAACACCGAGGGTTGAGATAAAGGACAAACTGAACCTGACAATTGAGGAGGCGGCGGCGTATAGCAATATCGGCATTAACAAACTAGGTGAACTAATAAAACAGCCAAGATGTCCGTTTGTTATATACATAGGAAGAAAGCGTCTGATTAAGCGGAGGGAATTTGAAAAGTTTATAGAAAACCAAATAGAAATATAGATTTATGTGGAAATATAAAGCCTAATGTGGTAATATATAAATTACTGTATTAAGGCTTTTTTATTAAGAAAGGAGCCGGATAATGGGAAAGGATTTAAAAGGAAAGGAGTTAGGAGTTGGCATTTGCCAAGTAAAAGGTGGAAAATATGTTGCAAGGTTTACAAATCGCAACGGAAAACGCATTAAAAAGGTATTTGATAAGTTGCAAGAGTGCCGGCAATGGCTTGCGGACGCACAGTTTGAAGATGAACATGGGAATGTATTGCAAGGCGAAAATCCAACGGTAGATGCATGGTATCATTACTGGATTGATAATGTCAAGGGCGATAATATCCGTTTTAATACTCGTAGGAATTACAACGAGCGTTATGATAAGAATATAAAACCGCTGATTGGAGATATGTTGTTAAAGGATATAAAGCCTTTGCATTGCCAGAATGTTCTTAATCAAATGGCAGACAGGTATTCAAATTCTGTCATAGAACATAGCCGCCTTGTTATGTGGATGATGTTTGACAGTGCAGTTGAAAATGAACTTCTTACCAAAAACCCTGTAACAAAAAGTGTGAAATGTACAAGTGGTAAAAAATCAAAAGAAATGCGTGCATTGACGATAGAGGAACAGAAATTATTTCTCAAAACTGTCAAGGGTGCAAGTAATTATAACCAGTACGCTTTGCTTTTGCAGACGGGATTGCGGACAGGGGAAATGATTGGTTTGCGGTGGTCTGATGTTGATTTTGAGAATAGGGTGTTGCATATCCGCCGAACAATGGAATATCGTCATTCTGTAGGCGAGTGGAGAATTGGAGAACCCAAGACAAAGAATAGCATAAGAGATGTTCCACTAACACAAGAGGCAGTTGACATTCTGAAAAATCAGAAAGAAAAGTTAAAATCCCTGAAAGTCAGACCGATAGAGTTTAAGGACAGCGTTTTTCTTTGTCGGGATGGCACACCAACCAAGAACAGTGCATATGATTCAAAATTGTTCTATTATTGTGACAAGGCAGGAATACCAAGATTTTCTATGCATGTACTAAGACATACGTTTGCTACACGCTGTATCGAAAGCGGTATGCGACCAAAGACCTTGCAGATGATTTTAGGACACTCAAATATAGGCATTACCATGAATCTGTACGTCCATGTAACTGATGATGAAAAGGCAAAGGAAGTGCAGAACATTGAAAAAATGCTCAAAATCATATAAAATTGGTACTCGGATTGGTACTCGAAGAAATATAGAAATTACAAAAACCGCCTATTTTAAGGCATTTTCAAGGAGGTGTAATCAAAAATGAAACTAGGAATTGTAGGGCTTCCCAATGTAGGGAAAAGTACATTATTTAATTCTTTGACAAAGGCAGGTGCAGAGTCGGCAAACTATCCGTTTTGCACGATTGATCCCAATGTAGGCGTAGTTGCCGTGCCGGATGAGCGGATAAAGCTGTTAGGTGATTTGTACAAGACAAAGAAAGTAACACCAGCAGTGATTGAATTTGTGGATATTGCGGGGCTTGTAAAGGGCGCTTCCAAAGGGGAGGGGCTTGGTAATCAGTTCCTTGCCAATATCCGAGAGGTGGATGCAATTGTTCATGTAGTACGCTGCTTTGAGGATTCAAATATTGTACATGTAGATGGAAGCATTAATCCGCTTAGGGATATTGAAACCATTAATTTAGAATTGATTTTTTCCGATATTGAAATACTAGAACGCCGCATTGCAAAAGTATCCCGCGGTGCGAAGAACGATAAGGCACAGGCAAAAGAACTTGCGCTTGCAGAACGGTTAAAAGCGCACTTGGAAAACGGAAATATGGCAAAAAGTTTTGTGACAGAGGACGATGATGAGGTTCTTTGGAGAAATGGATATAATCTTTTAACCGATAAGCCCGTTATTTTTGCAGCAAATGTTGCAGAAGATGATCTTGCAAATGACGGTGCAGACAATCAAGGCGTAATGCAAGTGCGGGAATATGCAGCAAAAGAGGGTTTTGAAGTTTTTGTGATCTGTGCACAGATTGAGCAGGAGATTGCAGAATTAGATGATGATGAAAAAGCGATGTTTTTGGAAGATTTAGGACTAAAGGAGTCTGGTTTGGACAAACTAATTGCAGCAAGTTATCGTTTGCTTGGGTTAATTAGTTTTTTGACAGCCGGTGAAGATGAATGCCGTGCATGGACAATTCGGGTTGGAACGAAAGCACCACAGGCGGCTGGTAAAATTCACACAGATTTTGAACGTGGGTTTATTCGTGCGGAGGTCGTCAACTATAAGGACTTGTTGGAGAATGGTTCTCTTGCAGCCGCGAAGGACAAAGGGCTTGTGGGACTGGAAGGCAAAGAATATGTAGTGCAGGATGGGGATGTTATTCTTTTCCGGTTTAATGTATAGAAAGGGGAACTTATGCCTGATATAATGGACGTAAAAGACATTGCTTTTCCGAATTTAGGAATTTATTTTGAAGGATTGCCAAGAAGTTTTACAATATTTGGATTTGAGATTGCCTTTTATGGGCTGATTATTGGGATTGGTGTTGTACTTGGCGTTTTAATGGCAGTGCATATCGCAAAATGGGAGCAGATGGATCCCGATATTATATGGGATTTTGCTATTTATGCAGTTTTGTTTTCTGTAATTGGTGCACGAATTTATTATGTTGTATTTTCGTGGGATATGTACAAGAATAATCTACTAAGTATTTTTAATACCAGACAGGGCGGTATGGCGATTTATGGTGGTGTGATTGGTGCGTTTGCTACATTATTTATCTATTGCAGGATAAAGAAGCTTTCACCTTATCAGATTGGGGATTGTGGTGTGTATGGACTAGTGTTAGGACAGATTATTGGCCGTTGGGGAAATTTCTTTAATAGGGAAGTTTTTGGCGGTTATACGGATTCTTTGTTTGCTATGCGCTTGCCAGTTGATGCTGTAAGACCTGTAGATATTGCTCCATCGCATCTGGATGGTATGTTTGCTATGGGGGATGTTAATTTTATTCAGGTTCATCCAACGTTTTTATATGAGAGTATTTGGAATTTAGCATTATTGATTTTTATGCTGATATATCATGATCGGAAGAAATATCATGGGCAGATGTGTTTGATTTACCTTGGCGGTTATGGGATTGGACGGTTTATTATTGAAGGGATTCGTACAGACAGGCTGCTGATTCCCGGCACACAGATTGCTGTGTCACAGCTTTTGGGAATTATAATGTTTGTGGCAGCGATTGCGGTGGATTTGGTGATACGATGGCGGATGCCAAAGAAAGTTACGAAGGTGTAGCGTTATATAAGTATGAAAGATTATTTGGTTTTGTTGGCACGTTTTGGGGAGCAGTTTGTGAAAGAAGATTTAATTCCTGAAATTGAAGATAAGACCGTCGGATTTGGCTATGCAAGGACATCATGAATTAGATTTGATTCAGTTTGAGAAGAGCCTTTTGCCGATGTTCAATAAATTGTTTGAGATTACAGAAAGCAAACAACTTCCTTTGTTGGAATATTGTATTTTTCTACAGTTCCTTAGGTGAGGAAAGCGAATTAAGGGAACTTGCTCACAGATAAGCAGAAGATAGAATGAAAGAATTTTACACAAGAAAATAAGAACAATAGTGAAAATTTAGAGTCCATTAAAATATAAGTTACAAGGAGGTATGTTCAATATGAACAAAGATCAGATTGAGGGTTTAATTTCTGAACTTACGCTGCAGGAGAAGTTGGACATGGTGCATGGTAATGAGTTGTTTGCCACAAAAGGAGTTGAGCGGCTAGGGATTCCGCCATTTCGGACTTCTGATGGACCAATGGGAGTACGCAGGGATTTTCAAACAGATTCTTGGGCAAATATAGGATTATCCTATGATTATGATTCTTATCTGCCAAGCAATACTGCACTTGCGGCAACCTGGAACAGAGATTTGGCATACGAAACTGGAAAGATTCTTGGCAAGGAAACGCGAGGGCGTGGTAAGGATATGATTTTGGCGCCAAGCGTGAATATGATGCGTACACCTTTGTGTGGCAGGAACTTTGAATATATGGGAGAAGACCCTTGTCTTGCAGCAGAAATGGTAGTACCTTTGGTAAAGGGTATTGAGGAAAATGATGTTTCTTCCTGTGTGAAGCATTTCGCACTGAATAATCAGGAAACACGACGTCTTGATGTAGATGTAGAGGTAAGCGAACGGGCATTACGGGAAATTTATCTGCCTGCATTTGAGGCGGCTGTGAAAAAGGGAAAAGCAAAGGGTGTTATGGGAGCATACAATAAGCTGCGTGGTTCTCATTGCTGTCATAATGATTATTTGCTGAACCAGATTTTGCGTGAAGAATGGGGATTTGAGGGCATCGTTATTTCTGATTGGGGTGGTGTTCATGATACAGAAGAAGCCTTGATGAATGGCTTGGATATGGAAATGTCTGTAATGAACAACTTTAATGAATATTTCCTTGCCGATCCGTTAATGAAGATGATTGAGGAAGGGAAAATTGACCGCGAAATTGCCATTGCAAAAATTGATGAAAAAGTACGCCATATTTTAAATGTGATGAATGCACTCCATATGCTGGATGGCGAGCGATATGCTGGTACATATAATGATTATCAAGATAAGGCAGCACTGCGTCAAACAGCACGAGAGTCTGTTGTATTGTTAAAGAATGATAATCATGTACTTCCATTAGATGCAAAGAAAGTGAAGAAGTTACTGCTTGTTGGAGATAATGCGAATCGGCAGCAGGCGTCGGGCGGTGGAAGTGCCGAAATTAAAGCATTGTACGAAATTACGCCGTTAATGGGATTCCATATGGTGCTTGGCGGAAATACAGAGATTGTATACAAACCAGGATATTATAACAATGACGTCGGTAACATATGGGCGAATATGGGAGATAGTGAAAGTGGTCAGGCTGACAGCTTAAATCAGGATAAAGAATCCACAGCAGTAAAAGAAGCACAGGAAGAAAAAAAGAGAGCAAGACAGGCTTTGCAGGAAGAAATGAACGAAAAATACCGAAAAGAGGCGATAGAAGCAGCTAAGGATGCAGATGCTGTGATATTTGTGGGTGGATTAACACATGATTTTGACACAGAAGGACAGGATCGGGCAGATATGAAACTGCCATATGGACAGGATGCGTTAATTGCTAGCCTATTGGAAGTTCGGCCAGATACAATTGTTGTTCTTCAGGTAGGTTCTCCAGTAGATATGAGTGCATGGAGTCACAGAGCATCTACCATTTGCTGCAGTTGGTATGCTGGTATGGAAGGCGGATATGCGCTTGCGGAAGTTATTTTCGGTAAAGTGAATCCGTCAGGTCGTTTGCCAGAAACATTTCCTATTACAGAACAAGATTGTCCGGCAGTTGTACTTGGCGAGTTTCCCGGTGGTGCATCCGTGAAGTATGGCGAAGATATCTTTATTGGCTATCGCTATTATGATACCTATGATGTGAAGACAGCATTTCCATTTGGATATGGGCTTTCTTATACAGAGTGTGTAATGTCAGGACTTGCTGTGAATGTTCTTGAAGATGGGGAACAAAGTAAGCGTGTTGAAGTTACTTTTAATGTATCCAATATTGGTGACAGATCCGGTGCAGAGGTTGCACAGATTTATGTTGCGGACAAACTTCCTAAGGTAAAGAAGGCAGCGAAGGAATTAAAGGCATTTGAAAAAGTATTTCTTGAAGCTGGCGAAACCAAGCAAGTTCGGTTGGAATTGGATGAAAGTGCATTTACATACTATGACGAGGAAAGCCGCTGCTTTAAGATTGACGCAGGCTATTATATGATTCTCTTAGCAAAATCCGCAGAGGAAGTTGTAGAAGTTGTAGATGTGAAGTTAGCGTGAATCGGAGATTTCACGCCTCCTGATTAATATGTCCGCAAAAGCGGACGAATGGAAGTTAGCGTGAATCGAAGATTTTATTGTTAATATAAGATATGATAAGGGATTGTCAGGAAATGTAATTTTCCAACAATATATCGTTGTGATATGGAATGAATCACATAATATATTGGAGAAATTACATTATATTCTGATAATTCCTTATTTTTTTGATTAAGGATGTTTCTTTTTGTAATGTTTCTGTAGAGTAATTCAATTTTGTTCGCTTTAGTGCTATTAATAGATAAAAGTTCATGTAAATGATATGTTTTCTTAAGA